>NZ_BAAKJE010000017.1:0-247 GCF_059704565.1 Massilia sp. NBRC 108631 | reverse complement strand
CGTAGCTGATGGGAAGCAGGTTAATATTCCTGCACCGTCGTATGATGCGATGGGGGGACGGATCGCGGAAGGTTGTCTGACTGTTGGAATAGTCAGTTTCTGCTTCATAGAAGGTGCTTAGGCAAATCCGGGCACGTAATTCAAGGGAGTGGGACGAGTGAACTTGTTCACGTAGCAATCGGAAGTGGTTCCAAGAAAAGCCTCTAAGCTTCAGTCATACGAGACCGTACCGCAAACCGACACAGGT
>NZ_BAAKJE010000016.1:0-246 GCF_059704565.1 Massilia sp. NBRC 108631 | reverse complement strand
GTAGCTGATGGGAAGCAGGTTAATATTCCTGCACCGTCGTATGATGCGATGGGGGGACGGATCGCGGAAGGTTGTCTGACTGTTGGAATAGTCAGTTTCTGCTTCATAGAAGGCACTTAGGCAAATCCGGGTGCGTAATTCAAGGGAGTGGGACGAGTGAACTTGTTCACGTAGCAATCGGAAGTGGTTCCAAGAAAAGCCTCTAAGCTTCAGTCATACGAGACCGTACCGCAAACCGACACAGGT
>NZ_BAAKJE010000015.1:0-13317 GCF_059704565.1 Massilia sp. NBRC 108631 | reverse complement strand
CGACGACAAGGCCGGCATCGAGGCCGACATCGCCAAGTGGTTCGACATCTTCCCGCGCCTGAAAGAGCGCTCGGCGCAGCTGGCCGGCACCCTGTCGGGCGGCGAGCAGCAGATGCTGGCCATGGCGCGCGCGCTGATGTGCCACCCGACGCTGCTGCTGCTGGACGAGCCGTCGATGGGCCTGTCGCCCATCATGGTCGACAAGATCTTCGAAGTGATCCGCAACGTCTCGAAGGAGGGCATCACCATCCTGCTGGTCGAGCAGAACGCCAAGCTGGCGCTGCAGGCGGCGCACCGCGGCTACGTGATGGACTCCGGCCTCATCACCATGACCGGCAACGCCAGCGATATGCTGGACGATCCGAGGGTGAAAGCCGCCTACCTTGGCGAATAGCAAAATGGGGTCAGGGTTCATTTTGCCGTGACGGAAAATTAACCCTGGCCCCGTTATGATTTACACTGGTGGCTCCCCGCTACGGAGCCGCCCGCATGAGTCTCAAGTCGCTGCCTGAACTGCTTACACTGGAACAGCTGATCGAGGATGGCGGGGACTTGCTGAAGGCCAGCGTGGCCTGCACGGTGGCGGCAGACAGCCAGCAGTTCCCGGTCTATCTGCTGACCATGGGCAGCAGCGACCCGGCCGCGCCGGCACTGGGTTTCTTCGGCGGCATCCACGGCCTGGAGCGCATCGGCACCCAGGTTCTCCTTTCCTTTCTTCAAAGCCTGGTGGCGCGTTCGCGCTGGGACCACGGCCTGCACCACTTGCTGCAGAGCGTGCGCCTGGTGTTCATGCCGCTGGTGAATCCGGGCGGCATGTGGCAGGCCACGCGCTGCAATCCGCAAGGCGTCGACCTGATGCGCAACTCGCCGGTGCAGGCCAGCGAGCGCGTGCCTTTCCTGCTGGGCGGGCAGCGTGCCACGCCCATGCTGCCGTGGTACCGGGGCGCGTTCGGCGCGCCCATGGAAGCCGAGAGCCGCGCCGTGTGCGAGGTGGTGGAGCGCGAACTGCTGCCGCGCCAGTTCAGCCTGAGCCTGGATTGCCATTCCGGCTTCGGCCTGCGCGACCGCATCTGGTTTCCGCATGCGCACACCCGCACGCCGATCGCGCACCTGCCCGAGATCGCGGCGCTGGAGGAGCTGTTTACGGCCAGCTATCCGCACCACAACTACACCTTCGAGCCGCAGAGCCTGCAATACCGCACCCATGGCGACTTGTGGGACCACCTCTACCTGAGGTTCGAGCGCGGCGGCGCGCGCAGCGGCGAGGCCGAGGGGCATGACAGGGTATTCCTGCCGCTGACGCTGGAGATGGGCTCGTGGCTGTGGGTGAAGAAGAATCCGCGCCAGCTGTTTTCCCGCCTGGGCGCCTTCAATCCGACCGCCGCGCACCGCCTGCAGCGCGTGCTGCGCAGCCACCTGGTGTGGTTCGAGTTCTTGATGCGGGCGGCCAATGCGCATGCGCGCTGGCTGCCGGACGCGCCGGCGCGGCTGCATCAGCGCAAGCGCGCGCTGGCGCGCTGGTACGGGCTGGGAGCGGCGGCATGAACTGGGTATTCCTGCGCGGGCTGATGCGCGAGAGCCGGCACTGGGGCGAGTTCCCGGACCAGTTCCGCGCGGCGCTGCCTGAGGCCGACATCGTGACGCCGGATCTGCCCGGCAACGGCGCCAACCGGCATCTGCGCAGCCCGCTGTCGGTGCAGGGCATGGTGGAGGCTTGCCGCGCCGGCCTGCGCGCGCGCGGCAAGCAGGGTCCGTACAACTTGCTGGCGCTGTCGCTGGGGGCGATGGTGGCGGTGCAGTGGCAGGCCAGCTATCCGGACGAGGTGGCGCGCTGCGTGCTGCTCAATACCAGCATGCGGCCGTTCAGCCGCTTTTACCAGCGCTTGCGCTGGCAGAACTACCCGGCCATCGTGCGGCAGCTGGTGCTGGGCGGGGCGCGGCGCCAGGAGCAACTGGCGCTCAGGCTCACCAGCGTGGTCCACGGCGGCGACACGCGCGACAGCGAATTGCTCAAGCGCTGGATCGACTATCACAACGAGTTTCCCGTCTCGCGCCTGAACGCGCTGCGCCAGCTGACGGCTGCGGCGCGCTTCCATGCCCCGCAGCGCCACCGCGGCGCGGCGCCGCTGCTGGTGCTGGCGGGCGCGCGCGACGGCCTGGTCGATCCACGGTGTTCGCAGCGCCTGGCGCAGGCATGGGGGGCGGATTACCGCGTGCATCCGGACGCGGGGCACGACCTGCCGCTGGACGACGGCCCGTGGGTGGCGCGGCAGGTGGCGCAGTGGCTGGCGGCGCAGGACGAAAAAAAGCCCCGGACGAGCCGGGGCTGATGAAGGACATCCGCCAGAGAGGACACCACGGATGCCGAGGAGACCAGAGCGGAGCCGGCCTATGCGGCCGGCGCTTCATGCATTACTTCTTGGCAGCCGGAGCAACCTTGGAAGCGGCAGCGGCGAACTGGTTCACGGCGGCGTTCAGGTTGGTTTCGATGGCTTCGCCAGCTTGCTTGGCGGACTTGGTGAATTGCTCGTAACCGGCGCTGGCGTTGCCCAGGGTCGATTTCAGCAGGGCGATCGCGTTTTCCGAACCGGCTGGTGCGTTCTTGCTCACTTCGTCAACCAGCGAGATTACTTTGCGGTTGGTTTCGGCGATTTGCGTTTCAGCGGCACGGCTGAATTCAGCCTGGGTGCCGGAAGCGATGGCTGCCAGATGACGGCCGTAGGCAATGGTTTTCTCGGCGGTTGGCTGAACCTGGGCGGCAGCCAGCGAGAAGAATTCTTGTGGATCCTTAGCCGACAGCAGCTGCTTGGCGGCAACCGAGGACTCTTCCAGCGAGGCTTTGGCGGCGGTCAGGTTCAGGTCGACCAGCTTTTCCACGCCTTCGAAGGCTTTGGCGGTCAGCGACGAGAAGATCGCGAATTGGCTCTCAAAGTTGGCTTTGGTCGCATTGGAAAATTGCTCAGGGATAGAAAACATGTAAATCTCCAGTCTTGAAGTGATTTAAGCGATGTAAGCGTTAGATGCTGCTGAAAGCTACCTGCAGTAAAACGATGACGCGATTCTTTCAGGCCGAACAACAAATTGTGCAACGCAACAAACCCGATTTTACGGACTTAAATATTTAAGTCAAGCGATTTTTGTGCGTTGCACAAAGGAACCTACTCGGGCCGGTTTGCCCTGTATTTCCGGGCGGAACGATGGAATTGATGTAGATCAACTTTGCTGCACCCGCAGCAGGACGAGGCCCGCCCCCGGATGCCGAGGCCGGCGCCGTGCTAGACTCTATGGCTTCCGTGCAACATCCACTCGCTGGCTGGGCGCGCCTGATACTTTTGGTAGTCAATATGCCCAAATCCGCTTCTTTCCTGTCACCCATTCCACTGTTTTTCGTGTTCCTGTGGAGCACCGGCTTCATTGTTGCCAAGTTCGGCTTGCCGTATGCGCCGCCGCTGACCTTCCTGCTGCTGCGCTTCCTGGGCGTGCTGGCCATCTTGCTGCCGCTGGTGCTGCTGATGCGCGCACCCTGGCCGCGCGGCAAGATCAAGGAAGTGGCGCTGGCCGGACTGCTGATGCAGGCAGGCTACCTGGCCGGCGTGTGGTGCGCCATCAAGCTGGGCATGCCGGCCGGGCTGACCGCGCTGATCGTGGGCATGCAGCCCATCCTCACGGCCATGGCAGCGCCGCTGATCGGCGAGACGGTACGGCCGCGCCAGTGGCTGGGACTGGTGTTCGGCCTGGGCGGCGTGGCGCTGGTGGTGTACGCCAAGATCACGCTGGTGGGCCTGTCCTGGCAAGCCTTGCTGCTATGCGTGTTCGCGCTGCTGTCGATTACCGTTGGCACCATGTACCAGCGCCGCCACTGCCCGCAGTTCGACTTGCGCACCGGCACCATTATTCAGTTCGCGGCATCTTTTGTGGTGGTCCTGCCATTTGCGCTGTATTTTGAAAGCTTTACTGACATACAATGGACTGTGCGCTTCGTCGGCGCGCTGGCCTGGTCCGTGCTGGCGTTGTCGATCGGCGCGATTTTCCTGCTGTTCGCACTGATACGCCGCAGCGACGCCACCCAGGTGACCAGCTTGCTGTACCTGACGCCGCCGACCACCGCCGTGATGGCCTGGCTGATGTTCGGCGAAGCGTTCAGCTTGCTGGGCGTGGCCGGGATGGCGCTGGCGGTGCTGGGCGTCGTATTTGTAGTGAAGCAACCGAAATAAGTGTTAGGAAGCGAGCCTCATGATCACCACTCCAGACCAGCAGGCGGTGGATGCCGCCATCACGTCCCGGCGCTCGATCCGCGCGTTTCTGCCCACGCCGGTGGCGCGCGAAGACATCGAACAGCTGCTGCAGGTGGCCGCGCGCGCGCCGTCCGGCACCAATACCCAGCCGTGGAAAGTGTATGTGCTGACCGGCGAGAAAAAACAGCTATTGTCCGAGCGCATATTGGCCGCACATACTGATCCAGAGCAGGCGAAATTACACACTGAAGAGTATGCCTATTACCCGCGCGAGTGGGTGTCGCCGTATGTCGACCGGCGACGCAAGGTGGGCTGGGATCTGTACGCGCTGCTGGGACTGACCCGCGACAACAAGGCCGGCATGGCAGCCCAGCACGGCCGCAACTATGCTTTCTTCGACGCCCCGGTGGGGCTGATGTTTACGATAGACCGCGTGATGGAGCAGGGGTCCTGGCTGGACTATGGCATGTTCCTGCAGAACATCATGGTGGCCGCGCGCGGGCGCGGACTCGATACCTGTCCGCAGGCGGCCTTCACCCAGTACCACAGGATTATCCGCGACGTGCTGGACTTGCCTGACCATGAAATGGTGGTGTGCGGCATGTCGCTGGGCTATGCCGACCCGGCCCGGATCGAGAATAGTTTGATAACCGAGCGCGAGCCGGCTGCGCATTTTGTTAAATTTGTAGCGTGAACAAGCTGTGGTTTTACGGTGCAATGCGGGATGGATTTCGCTTGCGCGGCTGTGGGGTTTTGCTACACTGCAACAAGAATAGTCTCACTGCATTGGGGAACTGAAATGGTTAAATTTACCTTGGGCGCGATACTCGCCTTGCTGTGCGTCTCCTTGCCCGCGTCGGCGGCCCATGCGGGGGAGAGCGCGCGCAAGCCCGCAGTGAAGAAAAGCAAGGCCACGCCGCGCCGCCAGTCCATGGTGCTGCAGGCGGGCGCCTCGGTGCCGCGCGAGCGCACCGTGCGCCGCGTGATGGTGGTCAACGGCAAGCGCAAGGTGGTCTACCAGAAGGTGACCAATGTGGGCGAAGGCCTGGCGCGGCCGACCATGGGCGACCTGGCCGGCCTGCACCTGACGCGCGATCCGCTCGACCTGAAATCGAACGTGGCCTTTGTGCTGGACCAGGCCAATTCGGAAATCCTGTTTGAGAAGAATGCCGGCGTGGCGCTGCCGATCGCCTCCATCACCAAGATGATGACCGGCCTGGTGGTGGTGGAAGCCAACCAGGACATGAACGAGATCCTGACCGTCACCGACGAGGACGTCGATCACGCCAAGTTCAGCAGCTCGCGCCTGCGCGTGGGCGCGCAGCTGACGCGCGCCAACATGCTGCACATTGCCCTGATGAGTTCCGAGAACCGCGCCGCGTCCGCGCTGGGCCGCCACTATCCGGGCGGCTTGCCGGCCTTCGTCGACGCGATGAACGCCAAAGCCCAGGCGCTGGGCATGACCGACACCCACTATGTGGATTCCAGCGGCCTGTCGAAAATGAACGTGGCCAGCGCGCGCGACCTGGCCAAGCTGGCCATGGCCGCTTACCAGCATCCGGTGCTGCGCGAGTATTCCACCGACGCGAAGGCGGTGGTGGAGGCGAATGGCCGTCCGATGCAGTTCGGCACCACCAACCGCCTGATCGCCACGCCGGGCTGGGAAATCGGCTTGCAGAAAACCGGCTTCATCAACGAAGCGGGCCGCTGCATGCTGATGCAGGCGGTGATCCAGGGCCGCGCCGTGATCATGGTGCTGCTCGACGCCAAGGGTTCCGCCGCGCGCGCCGCCGATGCGGGCCGCATGCGTAAATGGCTGGAAGCGCTGAAACCGGCCGGCTTGTCGACCGATGTGCTGGGGGGCGGCACGGTCAGTGGCGGCAACCTCGGCGGCGGCACCGTCAGCGGCGGCATGAGCCCCGCCGTCGCGGCCGACGTCAGCGGCGGCGGCAATCCTGCTTATTCCGCCGGCATGTAACCCAGGGTGGCGGAAATCTGGTTGGCCGTGGTGACCAGGTCTTCCAGCCATTCTTCCTGCAGGCGGTCGGCCGGCGCCGAGATCGACAGGCCGGCGATCAGCTTGCCGCTGTCGTCGCGGATGCCGGCCGCCATGCAGCGCACACCCAGTTCCAGTTCTTCATTGTCGCGCGCATAGCCGCGCGCCCGCACCAGGCTGAGCTCGCGCTCCAGCTTGGCCAGATCCGTGATCGAATTCTTGTTGTGCCCGGCCAGTCCGGTGCGCGTGGCATAGGCGCGGATGGCTTTCGGCTCGTCCACCGACAGGAACAGCTTGCCGGTCGATGTCAGGTGCAGCGGGCCGCGTCCGCCGATGGCGCGCACCACCTGCATGCCGGAGCGCTCCGAGAAGGCGCGGTCGATGTAGACGATCTCGTCGCCCTGGCGCACCGACAGGTTGATGGTCTGCTGGGTCTTCTTGTGCAGCGAGCGCATGAAGTCCAGCGCTGCCTCGCGCACGGACAGGCGGCTCTTCACCACGTTGCCCAGTTCCAGCAGGCGCATGCCAAGGCGGTAGGTGCCCGGTTCGATGCGGTCGACAAAGCGCGTCAGCACCATGTCGTTGAGGATGCGGTGCGCGGTGGACGGGTGCAGGCCGGAAACCTTGGACAGTTCCTTCAGGCTCACCGGGTCCGGGTACTTGGCCAGCGCGTCGAGCAGGGCAACCATGCGCTCGATCACCTGGATGGTGGTTTTTTGCTCCGGAACGGATTCGATTTTCATGATGTGGTTGGTGCAGTGCAGTATTTAGTCTCTACTTTATACCATGATGTGAAAAAAATGGGAATTCCGGCGCGCGTTTTCCCTATGGCGAAGGCATAATGACGCAGCGTATCAAACCCGGACAGGCATATGGAACAACCAGTTAGCGAATTCAAAAGCAAAAGCGGCATCAAACGGATCTACTCCGCAGTGTTGTATTCCTTCGACGGCCTGAAGACGGCGTGGCGCCACGAGCACGCGTTCCGGCAGGAGCTGATGCTGTTCGCGGCCGGTACGGTGGTGGCGCTGCTGCTGCCGGTGTCGGCCTTCCAGAAGCTGGTGCTGGTGGCGCCGCTGGTGCTGATGCTGATCGTGGAGCTGATCAACTCCGCCATCGAAGCGGTGGTGGACCGTATTTCGCTGGAGCGCCACCCGCTGTCGAAGAACGCCAAGGACCTGGGCAGCGCGGCCGTGCTGCTGGCCGGCCTGCTGGCGGCGCTGACCTGGACGGTGGTGCTGGTGCAGCGCTTCTGGTGAGCCCTTATGCCTTGCGCGTATATAAAACTGCTAAAACCTTCGTTCTCATTTATATAAAGCAACGATAACCTACAGCTTCTGAGGTCCTAACTACAACGGGGTATTCTGATGCTGTCCAAAAAAATTATCGCTGCAACTGTTTTCGCTGCCGCTGCCGCTGCCACCTTCGCTCCGGCGCTGGCCGCCGAGTTCAGCCTGCTGAACGTCTCCTATGATCCAACCCGTGAGCTGTACGCGGACGTCAACGCCGCCTTCGCCAAGGACTACAAGGCCAAGACCGGCGACACCATCAAGATCAAGCAGTCGCACGGCGGCTCCGGCAAGCAGGGCCGCGCAGTCATCGACGGCCTGGAAGCGGACGTGGTGACCCTGGCGCTGGCCTACGACATCGACGCCATCGCCGAGCGCAGCCTGCTGAACAAGGACTGGCAGAAGCGCCTGGGCCACAACAGCACGCCGTACAGCTCCACCATCGTGTTCCTGGTACGCAAGGGCAATCCCAAAGGCATCAAGGACTGGAACGACCTGGTCAAGCCGGGCGTGGCCGTCATCACGCCGAACCCGAAAACCTCGGGCGGCGCGCGCTGGAACCACCTGGCCGCCTACGGCTATGCGCTGCGCCAGCAGGGCGGCAGCGACGCCACCGCCAAGGAATTCCTGAAGAAACTGTACAAGAACGTGCCGGTGCTCGATTCCGGTGCGCGCGGCGCCACCACCACCTTCGTCGAACGCGGCATTGGCGACGTGCTGATCGCGTGGGAAAACGAAGCCCTGCTGGCAATCAAGGAGCTGGGCCCGAACAAGGTGGAAATCGTGGCGCCGTCGGTCAGCATCCTGGCCGAGCCGCCGGTGGCCGTGGTCGATAAAGTGGTCGACAAGCGCGGCACCCGCAAAGTGGCGGAAGCCTACCTGAACTTCCTCTACACCGACGAGGCGCAGGAACTGATCGCCAAGAACTACTACCGTCCTACCGTGGAGAAGGAAGCCCGGAAGTATGCGGCCCAGTTCCCCAACGTGAAGCTGTTCACGCTGGCGCAGGTGGCCGGCGACTGGAGCAGCGCGCAAAAGGTGCACTTCGCTGACGGCGGCGTGTTCGACCAGATCTACGCCCCGGGCAGCAAGTAATCCCGGACCGGCCAGGAGCGCGGCGATGGCGGGCGTGTTGTCGAAGTTTCGCGTGCTGGTCGCTCCCGGCCTGCACGGCAGCGGACCGGAGCACTGGCAGAGCCGCTGGCAGCGCCTGTACCCGTCCTTCGAGCGGATCGAGCAGGACCATTGGGACCAGCCGGACCTGGCGGCCTGGTCGGCCCGTGTCAGCCGGGTGCGGCAGCAGGACCGCCGTCCGGCGCTGATCGTGGCGCACAGCTTCGGCACGCTGGCTTCGGTGCACAGCGTGGCGCGCCATCTGGCCGGCGCGGCTGGAGCGGCGCCGGTGGCCGGCCTGCTGCTGGTGGCGCCGGCGGATCCGGACAAGTTCGGCGTGGCCGCGCAACTGCCCCGGGAGCGCCTGCCGTGCCCGTCCATCGTGCTAGCCAGCAGCAACGACCCGTGGATGACGGCCGGGCATGCGGCGCTGTGGGCGCGGCGCTGGGGCAGCCAATTCATCAATCTCGGCGCGCTGGGGCACATCAACGCGGAGTCCGGCCTGGGCGACTGGCTGCCTGGCCAACGCCACTTGCAAAAGTTGGCGGAACAGGCGCACAATGAACAGATCGTCAATATTTTCTAGGAGACCTTTATGACATTACGTTTGGGCGACACCGCCCCCGATTTCGAGCAGCAATCCTCCGTCGGACCGATCAAGTTCCATGAATGGGCGGGCAACTCCTGGGTGGTGCTGTTCTCGCACCCGGCCGATTTCACCCCGGTGTGCACCACCGAACTGGGCCTGACCGCCAAGCTGAAGCCGGAATTCGACAAGCGCAACGTGAAAGCCATCGCGCTGTCGGTCGATCCGGTGGAATCGCATGCCGCCTGGATCAAGGACATCGAAGACACGCAGAAGACCGTGGTGGGCTTCCCCATCATCGCCGACGCCGACAAGAAGGTCGCCAACCTGTACGACATGATCCACCCCGAGCAGTCCGCCACGGCCACCGTGCGCACGCTGTTCGTGATCGACCCGAACAAGAAGATCCGCCTGTCCATCACCTACCCGATGAGCACCGGCCGCAACTTCGACGAAGTGCTGCGCGTGATCGACGCCCTGCAGCTGACCGACGGCTACACCGTGGCCACGCCCGGCAACTGGAAAGATGGCGACGACGTCATCATTCCGTTGACCGTGCAAGACCCGGACGTGCTCAAGCAAAAGTACCCGAAAGGCTTCAAAGCCGAGCGTCCTTACCTGCGGGTAACGCCGCAGCCGAACAAGTAATGCAATAAATCGCCCTTCGGCGCATAAGCAAATAGAATTTTCGTTGTTTGCATTCGCGACAAGTCTGTATACCCTTGCGTTTCTTAAGGGGAATCTATGGACTTGTCGTTTGTTGCATCGGGTTTTGGGGTCGGCCTGCTGGTCGGCATGACTGGCGTGGGCGGCGGTTCGCTGATGACGCCCATCCTGACCCTGCTATTCGGCGTTTCCCCTTCCGTCGCGGTCGGCACCGACCTGGCCTTCGCGGCCGTGACCAAGAGTGCCGGCACCTTCACGCACCGCCTGCGCAACACCGTGCGCTGGGACATCGTGCGCCTGCTGTGCCTGGGCGCCGTGCCCGCCGCCGTCGCCGCCGCCATCGCCCTCAAGCAGTTCGGCTCGCTGGACAAGGAAATCGGCCAGATCATCCGCTACTCCATCGCCGGCTCGGTGCTGCTGACCGTGGTCGCCATCCTGTTCCGCAGCAAGATGCTGGGCTGGATCAACACCCATCCCGAACGCCAGCTGCAAGGCCGCGCGCTGGACACGGCCACCGTGGTGTCGGGCGCCGTGCTGGGCGTGCTCGTCACGGTCTCCTCCATCGGCGCCGGCGCCATCGGCGCCACGCTGCTGGTGCTGATGTATCCGCGCCTGAGCCCGGCGGAAGTGGCAGGCACCGACATCGCCTATGCGGTGCCGCTGACCGCGGTGGCCGCCGTGGGCCACTGGTGGCTGGGTTCGATCGACTGGATGCTGCTGCTGACCCTGCTGGTCGGTTCCGTGCCCGGCATCACCATCGGCTCCTGGTTTGCGCGCGCCGTGCCCGAGCGCGTGCTGCGCGGCCTGCTGGCCGCCACGCTGACCGCGGTTGCCGCGAAGCTGCTGGCCTGACCTGCCAATTTGATAGCACACTGGCAAATTCACATCTAAGCAAATGACAATTGCGTCGTTTGCTTCATAACTCCTCTATGCGATTATCCGGGCCTAAACTCGGAATTGTAATAAGAGGAGTATTCATGTCTGCAGTCGCCATCCCGGTCGCAGCGCCGGTGACGTTCAAGTCCAGGAGCGCCCCATTCCGGGTGATGCCCGGCTTTAAGCTGTCGCTGGGCTTCACCATCTTCTACCTGTCGCTGATCGTGCTGATCCCGCTGTCGGCGGTGTTCCTGAAAACCTTCACCATGACGTGGGACCAGTTCTGGGGCGCGGTCACCTCCGAACGCGTGATGGCTTCCTACCGGCTGACCTTCGGCGCCTCGCTGATCGGCGCCTTCATCAACGCCGTCTTCGGCTTCATCGTGGCCTGGGTGCTGGTGCGCTACCAGTTCCCCGGCAAGCGCATCGTGGACGCGCTGGTGGATTTGCCGTTCGCGCTGCCCACCGCCGTGGCCGGCATCACGCTGACGGCCCTGTACTCGTCCAACGGCTGGTTCGGCACCTTCCTGGAAGGCACGCTGGGCCTGAAGGTCGCCTTCACGCCGCTGGGCGTGGTGGTGGCGCTGACCTTCATCGGCTTGCCCTTCGTGGTGCGTACGGTGCAGCCGGTGCTGGAGGACGCCGAGCGCGAACTGGAGGAGGCCGCCGCCAGCCTGGGCGCCAGCGCGCTGCAGACCTTTGTGCGCGTGGTGTTCCCCACCGTGCTGCCGTCGCTGATGACCGGCTTCGCGCTGGCCTTCGCGCGCGCCACCGGCGAGTACGGCTCGGTGATCTTCATCGCCGGCAACATGCCGATGGTGTCGGAAATTACGCCGCTGTTCATCATCACCAAGCTGGAGCAGTACGACTACGCCGGCGCCACCGCGATCGCCGTGGTGATGCTGCTGATCTCCTTCGTGCTGCTGCTGTCCATCAATCTGCTGCAAGCCTGGGCTCGCGGAAAGTCGGGGAAATAAATGAACGCTCCAACCACGCCTATCGCTGCGCCGCGCCGCGGCGAACTGGCCTCGGCGCCGAACATCCTGGAACCGCTGTGGGTGCGCGGCGTCCTGATCGCCGTCGCGCTGACCTTTTTGACGCTGTTCCTGTTCGTGCCGCTGGTGGCCGTGTTCGCCGAAGCGCTGAAAAAGGGCTGGGACGTGTACGCCTCGGCCATTGTCGAGGACGACGCCATCGCCGCCATCAAGCTGACCCTGATCACGGCCGCCATTGCCGTGCCGCTGAACCTGGTGTTCGGCGTGGCCGCGTCCTGGTGCATCGCCAAATTCGAGTTCCGCGGCAAGAGCTTTTTGCTGACGCTGATCGACCTGCCGTTCTCGGTGTCGCCGGTGATTTCCGGCCTGATCTACGTGCTGCTGTTCGGCGCGCAGGGCTGGTTCGGCCCCTGGCTGGCCGAGCACGACATCAAGATCCTGTTCGCCGTGCCGGGCATCGTGCTGGCCACCATCTTCGTCACCTTCCCCTTCGTGGCGCGCGAGCTGATCCCGCTGATGCAGGCGCAGGGCAGCGAAGAGGAGGAGGCCGCCATCGTGCTGGGCGCGTCCGGCTGGCAGACCTTCTTCCGCGTGACCCTGCCCAACATCAAGTGGGGCCTGCTGTACGGCGTGATCCTGTGCAACGCGCGCGCCATGGGCGAGTTCGGCGCGGTGTCGGTGGTGTCCGGCCACATCCGCGGCGAGACCAACACGGTGCCGCTGCAGGTCGAGATCCTCTACAACGAATACAACTTTGCGGCCGCGTTCGCCGTGGCCTCGCTGCTGGCACTGCTGGCGCTGGTCACCCTGGCCCTGAAATCCTTTATCGCCTGGCGTCTGCATGAAGACTATGCCGGCGTGCACAACGAACATTAAGCGGAGTACAAGCCATGACGATCGCAGTCAAAAACATCAACAAGCGCTTCGGCGACTTCACCGCGCTGAACAATGTGTCGCTGGACTTTCCCACCGGCGAACTGACCGCATTGCTGGGCCCGTCCGGCTGCGGCAAGACCACGCTGCTGCGTTGCATCGCTGGCCTGGAGCACCCGGATTCGGGCCAGGTCCTGCTGGACGGCAAGGACGCGTCGGACCGCCACGTGCGCGAGCGCCAGGTGGGCTTTGTGTTCCAGCACTACGCGCTGTTCAAGCATATGACGGTGTTCGAGAACGTGGCCTTCGGCCTGCGCGTGAAGTCGCGCGCCGAGCGCCCGTCCGAAGCGCAGATCAAGAAGAAGGTCATGGACCTGCTTGGCCTGGTGCAGCTGGACTGGCTGGCCGAGCGCTATCCGCCGCAGCTGTCCGGCGGCCAACGCCAGCGTATCGCCCTGGCGCGTGCGCTGGCGGTGGAGCCGCGCGTGCTGCTGCTGGACGAGCCGTTCGGCGCGCTGGACGCGAAAGTGCGCAAGGAACTGCGCCGCTGGCTGCGCCGCCTGCACGACGAGCTGCACGTGACCAGCATCTTCGTCACCCACGACCAGGAGGAAGCGCTGGAAGTGGCCGACCAGGTGGTGCTGATGAACAAGGGTAACGTCGAGCAGATCGGCGCGCCGGACCAGGT
>NZ_BAAKJE010000014.1:0-362 GCF_059704565.1 Massilia sp. NBRC 108631 | reverse complement strand
AGGGCGGCGAAGTCCACCGTTTCCATGGCGGCCAGGTTGGCGGTCGACAGGGCGGCGATCTGGCGCGAGGTCAGGCCGGCCACCTGGGTGCTGCTCAGCGCGACCACTTGCGCGGTGGTCAGGCCGTTGGCGATCAGGCTGGTGCTCAGCGCGCCCATCTGGGCGCTGGTCAGCGCGGCGACCTGGTTGGTGGTCAGGCCGGCGAACTGGGCCGTGCTGAGGCCGGCGATGGCGCTGGTCTTCAGGGACACGAAGTCCACCGTTTCCATGGCGGCCAGGTCCACCGTTTCCATGGCGGCCACTTGTGCCGAGGTCAGCGACGCGGCTTGCAGCGTGGTCAGCGCGATCACTTGCGCCGAGGT
>NZ_BAAKJE010000013.1:0-556 GCF_059704565.1 Massilia sp. NBRC 108631 | reverse complement strand
TCAGGCCGGCGATGGCGCTGGTCTTGAGCGCCACGAAGTCCACCGTTTCCATCGCGGCCAGGTCGACCGTTTCCATGGCGCCCAGCTGGGCCGAGGTCAGCGACGCGGCTTGCGCGGTGGTCAGCGCGATCACTTGCGACGAGGTCAGGCCGGCGATCTGGGTGGTGCTCAGGGAGGCGATGGTGGCCGTCTTCAGCGCGGCGAAGTCCACGGTTTCCATGGCGGCCAGGTTGGCGGTCGACAGGGCGGCGATCTGGCGCGAGGTCAGGCCGGCAGCCTGGCTGGTGCTCAGCGCGACGACTTGCGCGGTGGTCAGGCCGTTGGCGATCAGGTTGGTGCTCAGCGCGCCGATCTGGGCGCTGGTCATGGCGGCGATCTGGTTGGTGGTCAGGCCGGCGAACTGGCTGGTGCTCAGGCCGGCGATGGCGCTGGTCTTCAGCGCCACGAAGTCCACCGTTTCCATGGCGGCCAGGTCCACCGTTTCCATGGCGGCCACTTGTGCCGAGGTCAGCGACGCGGCTTGCAGCGTGGTCAGCGCGATCACTTGCGCCGAGGT
>NZ_BAAKJE010000012.1:0-238 GCF_059704565.1 Massilia sp. NBRC 108631 | reverse complement strand
TGACTGGGGTGAAGTCGTAACAAGGTAGCCGTATCGGAAGGTGCGGCTGGATCACCTCCTTTCTAGAGTATGGCGCCACGCCAAACGCTCACACTTATCGGCTGTTTTTAAAGAAGAACGTTTTTGGGGCTGTAGCTCAGCTGGTTAGAGCACCGTGTTGATAACGCGGGGGTCGTTGGTTCGAGTCCAACCAGCCCTACCAGTTTTACTGTTTAAACGTAAGTCCTGAGACTTAGGT
>NZ_BAAKJE010000011.1:0-32918 GCF_059704565.1 Massilia sp. NBRC 108631 | reverse complement strand
GTCCCACCCCTTCCCATCCCGAACAGGACCGTGAAACGATTTTGCGCCGATGATAGTGCTGCAACCAGTGTGAAAGTAGGTTATCGTCAGGCTAGTTATATGAAAAAGCCCCGCCAGTGATCTGGTGGGGCTTTTTTGCTTTTCAGACGCCCCAAACGATGTCGTGGCCGTCTGTCACGGCCGCGCGCAACATTTCCAGCAGGGGATAGACGCGGGCCGCGAAGCCGATATGCTGCTTTTCCTGCAAGGCAGTGTCGTCTTCGAGCGCGGCGGTGGAATGGGTCTTGTCCTCGTGGTGCTCGATGTCCTGGTCCGGATGAAGCTTGCTGAGTTCCACTTCGTGCTCCAGCGCCGCCAGGGCGCCGGCCGCCTCGGCCGCCGTGATCACGCCTCGCGTGGGACTCTTGTTCAGCAGCTCAAGGATGCGTTCGGCATGCTCTTTGTACATCATGACCGCTGGAGAGGATTTGGATTTAAACGTGATCAACATGGCGTTTCCCCCACTCTTGTTGTGCGTGTTCAAACGATAACACGACTTCCATTCTTGCACATCAGTTCAGCTTGAACGAACGCATGAACGTATCGATCTCGTCGTTCACCATGTGCTTGTCCTTGCCTATCACGACCAGCTGATAGACCCGTTTGTCCCTGGCAATAAACCGTCCCACCAGGCGTAGCGCTTCGCCATTGCGCGCGCCTTTGGCTTCCACGTCGATGGACTGCTGCTGCTGGCTCACGCCGCCGCTGGACGCGGCCGCGCTGGCCTGCTTTTCCGCCGTGACGGTGCCGCCGATATTGGCCACCATCGTGTTTTTCATCGCAGTGATGGCGGCCTGGGCCTGGGCGGCATCGGCCATTTCGGCGGCCCCCACGGCAAAGGTGACGCCATCGACTTCGGCGGCGGCCATCTGCATCTTTACGGTTTCACCCCCCAGGCTGATGCTGCGCGTGTGCGTGGCCGGCTTGCCGGGGAATAGCACGGCGTAGGGCGCTTCCGCGCTGCGGAAGTCGCGCCAGTCGAACTTGGGGCTGCAGCCGCTCACTGCGGCGGCGGCAAGGGCGGCGCCGATGGCGGTACGGAACAGCGTGGTAATTTTAGTATGCATGATGTGATGGTAGCAGGCAGCAAGCGCCGGCGCTATCGCTGCTACAAATCGAGCAGGGCGCGGCGGAACTGGACCGCCTGGCTCACGTGCGGCTCGGCGATGGCAGCTGACTGCTGCAAGTCGGCAACGGTGCGCGCCACCCGCAAGATCCGGTGATAGGCCCGCGCGGACCAATGGAATTTCAGCATGCTCGCCCGCAGCACGGCTTTGCCTGCCCGGTCCAGCTTGCAATGCCGCTCAATCTCTCGCGTGCCCATCAGCTGGTTGCTCTTGCCCTGGCGCGCCTGCTGGATGGCCCAGGCCTGCTGCACGCGCGCCGCGATGGCGGACGAGCTTTCGCCGTCCGACGGCGCTTCCAGCTCTTCGGGCGAGAGCGGATTGACCGAGATCAGCAAATCCATCCGGTCCAGCAAGGGGCCGGAAATGCGGCCCTGGTAGCGCAGGATGGCGTCGGGCGGGCAGCGGCATTTGCCGCTGGCGTGACCATGGTAGCCGCAGGGGCAGCCGTTCATGGCCGCCAGCAGCTGGAAGCGGGCCGGAAAGTCTGCGCGGTGCGCGGCCCGCGAAATGGTGACCTTGCCGGATTCCATGGGCTCGCGCAGCACTTCCAGCACGCGCCGGTCGAATTCCG
Source organism: Massilia sp. NBRC 108631 (assembly GCF_059704565.1). Lineage (NCBI taxonomy): Bacteria > Pseudomonadati > Pseudomonadota > Betaproteobacteria > Burkholderiales > Oxalobacteraceae > Massilia > Massilia sp. NBRC 108631. The sequence goes on along the minus strand of NZ_BAAKJE010000011.1, from coordinate 31,181 downwards.
GCAGCTCGTCCAGGAATAGCACTCCCTGGTGCGCCATGGAGATTTCGCCCGGATGAGGTACGCTGCCGCCGCCCACCAAGGCGACGCCGGAAGACGTGTGATGCGGCGAACGAAACGGCCGCGCCTTCCAGGCGGCAGCGTTGAACTGCCCGCTGAGCGACTGTACGGCGGCAGCTTCCAGCGCTTCCTCGTCCGTCATGGCGGGCAGCAGGCCGGGGAAGCGCGCGGCGAGCATGCTCTTGCCGGTACCTGGCGGGCCCACCAGCAGGACGCTGTGGCGGCCAGCGGCGGCGACCTCGAGCGCCAGCTTGACCGTGGCCTGTCCTTTCACGTCCGAAAAATCCGGATAGTCCGGCGCCAGCGGGAGCGCTGCGGGCTGGTGGCGCAGCAGCGCTCCCGGAGCGGCTTCATCACTCCTGCAGGCGAAGTGGGCGCACACCTGCGTCAGCGACGTGGCTGGGTAGATCAGCGCGTCCCGCACCAGCGCCGCTTCGTCGGCATTGGCCTGCGGCAGGATGAAGGCGCGCCGGGCTTTGCCGGCGCCATGTGTGGCGCGGTGCATGGCATATGTCATGGCCAGCGCGCCGCGGATCGGCCGCAGTTCGCCGGACAGCGACAGCTCGCCGGCAAATTCATAGTCGCGCAAGGGGGAGGTGGGGATCTGGCCGGAGGCAGCCAGGATGCCAAGGGCAATCGGCAGGTCGAAACGGCCAGATTCCTTGGGCAGGTCGGCGGGCGCCAGGTTGACGGTGATGCGCTGGGCCGGCATCTCGTAACCGGCGTTCTGGATCGCCGCGCGCACCCGGTCACGTGCTTCTTTCACTTCCGTTTCCGGCAGCCCCACCATGGCGAAGGCCGGCAGGCCATTGGCCAGGTGCACTTCAACGCTAACTTCGGGCGCTTCCATGCCCGCCAGTGCGCGGCTTCTCAGAACGGCAAGGCTCATGGCGTCCCTCCTGCGGCAAAGCGCGATTGTCCATCTTAGCGCGCCGGCAGCAGGGCGTTTTGACGCCGCTCAAGCTGGCAGTGCCGGCGTCGGCACTGCCGGCAGGCCTATTTTGGTGCAGCGGCTTTCGCTTCCAGTTCGGCCAGGCGCGCTTCCAGGGCGTCCAGCTTGGCGCGGGTCTTGGCCAGCACCTGCGCCTGGATGTCGAACTCTTCGCGGGTAACCAGGTCCAGTTTGGCGAAACCCTGGGTCATCATCGATTTCACGTTTTTCTCGATGTCCTTGGCCGGCGAATTCTCGATTGCCTGGTTGATCTTGCCTTGCAAGTCGTTGAAGAAGTTATTCATGTCCATGGTATTTCCTAGGTTTTATGCCGGCCCGCACCATTTCGGTGCGATGCCTGCTAATTAAGCATTAATATGGTGCGGGATTGTGGCCGCGCCATGCCGCCATACCGGTAATTGCTGCTAACTATCTTGCAAGTTTGCAAGAAGTCAGCTGGCACGCATTCTGCTAAAGAAGTATTGAACGCTTAGGCTTAGCCTGGATTTTAAACCGCAACCGCTACAAAAGTTCAAACTAAAGGATATCGCCATGAAATACATGACCAAGCACCTGACTCTTGCAGCAGCAATCACACTCGCGATGGCTAGCCTGGGAGCTGGTGTGGCCCGCGCGGAAGACGCGCCAGCGGCGAAACCGGATAACGAAGTGTCGTTCAACGCGGCGCTGACCACCGACTACCGCTATCGCGGCATCTCGCAGACCCGCCTCAAGCCGGCATTGCAGGGCGGCGCCGACTGGGTGCACAATCCGAGCGGTTTCTACGCTGGTACCTGGCTGTCGACCATCAAGTGGATCGACGACGCGGGCGGCGACGCCAAGGTCGAGTGGGATGTATACGGCGGCAAGCGCGGTGATCTGGGCGGCGGTTTCAGCTACGACGTGGGCGGCCTGTACTACTTCTACCCGTCCAACGACCTGCATCCGAGCGCCAATACCTTCGAACTGTACGGCGCAGTCAGCTATGGTCCGGCCACGCTGAAGTATTCGCACTCGACCACCAACCTGTTCGGCTTTGCCGACAGCAAGAACAGCGGCTACTTCGACGCCTCGGTGAACCAGGAAATCCAGGACGGCTACATCCTGAACCTGCACGTGGGCCGCCAGAACGTCAAGAACAACAGCGCCGCCAGCTACACCGACTGGAAAGTGGGCGTAACCAAGGATTACGGCGTGGTCACCGTGTCGCTGGCCGCTGTCAAAGGCACCACCTCGGCTTATACCTCTCCGCAAAATGGCAAGGACCTGGCCAAACTGGGCGCCGTGCTGACCGTTTCCAAAATTTTCTAAGCGAGGCCTCCGATGAAACTGATTACCGCCATTATCAAGCCCTTCAAGCTGGATGAGGTCCGTGAGGCCTTGTCGGCGATTAACGTGCAGGGCATTACCGTGACCGAGGTCAAGGGCTTCGGGCGCCAGAAGGGCCATACCGAACTGTACCGTGGCGCCGAGTACGTGGTCGACTTCCTGCCCAAGACCAAGATCGAAGCGGCGGTGGATGATGCCGTGGTTGAACAGGCCATCGAAGCGATCGAGGGCGCGGCCCGCACCGGCAAGATCGGCGACGGCAAGATTTTTGTCTACAACCTGGAACAGGTTGTCCGCATCCGTACCGGCGAAACCGGCAACGACGCTCTCTAAGTCCAAGGGGAACTTTTAAAATGAAGAAAACCATAACAAAACTGCTGGCCGGGGCCGCTGTCCTGTTTGCCTTTAGCGCGGCCCTGCCGGGCTACGCGCAAGACGCCAAGCCAGCCGAGGCGCCAGCCGCCAGCGCGCCTGCCGCCGCCACCGCCGCTCCTGCCGACGCCGCTGCCGCGCCAGCCGCCGCGCCTGCTGCCGCCACGGCCGCCGCCGCGCCGGCCGAAGCGCCCGCCGCCCCAGCACCGGTGGCGAACAAGGGCGACACCGCCTGGATGTTCGTCGCCACGCTGCTGGTGATCCTGATGACCATTCCGGGCCTGGCCTTGTTCTACGGCGGTCTGGTGCGTTCGAAAAACATGCTGTCGGTCCTGCTGCAGGTGTTCATGGTGTTTGCCCTGGTCATCGTACTGTGGTGCATCTACGGCTACTCGCTGGCGTTCACCGAAGGCGGCGCTTTCTACGGCAAGTTCGACCGCCTGTTCCTGAACGGCATCTGGGATCCGGTCAAGGGCGCCTTCAGCGTCGCGGCCACCTTCAGCAAGGGCGTGGTGATTCCGGAGTTCATCTTCGTGGCCTTCCAGGGCACCTTCGCCGCCATCACTTGCGGCCTGATCGTCGGCGCCTTCGCCGAGCGCGTCAAGTTCAGCGCCGTGCTGGCCTTCATTGTGCTGTGGTTCACCTTCGCCTACCTGCCGGTAGCCCACATGGTCTGGTTCTGGACCGGTCCGGACGCCATCAAGGACGCCGCCACCGCCGCTTCCGAGGGCGCGAAAGCCGGCTTCATCTTCCAGAAAGGCGCGCTGGACTTCGCCGGCGGCACCGTAGTGCACATCAACGCCGCCGTGGCTGGCCTGGTTGGCGCCATCATGATCGGCAAGCGCGTCGGCTACGGCCGTGAATCCATGGCGCCGCATTCGCTGACCATGACCATGATTGGCGCGTCGCTGCTGTGGGTGGGCTGGTTCGGCTTCAACGCCGGCTCGGCACTGGAAGCGGGCGACATCGCCGCGCTGGCCTTCATCAACACCCTGCTGGCAACCGCTTGCGCCACCGTGTCGTGGGTCTTCGGCGAGTGGATCGCCAAGGGCAAGCCATCGATGCTGGGCGCGGCATCGGGCGCAGTGGCCGGCCTGGTGGCCATCACCCCGGCGGCCGGCTTTGTCGGCCCGATGGGGGCACTGGTGATCGGCCTGCTGGCCGGCATCGTCTGCCTGTGGGGCGTGAACGGCCTGAAACGCCTGATCGGCGCCGACGACTCGCTGGACGTGTTCGGCGTGCACGGCGTGGGCGGTATCCTGGGTGCGGTCCTGACCGGCGTGTTCGCTGCGCCGTCGCTGGGCGGCCAGGGCATCTTCGACTACGTGGCCAACAAAGCCTCGGCCGACTACTCGATCAGCGGCCAGGTGATTACCCAGCTGACCGCAGTCGGCATCACCATCGCCTGGTCGGCCATCGTGTCCGTCATCGCCTACAAGCTGGTGGACATCGCCATCGGCCTGCGCGTGCCGGAAGAGGAAGAGCGCGAAGGCCTGGACATCACCAGCCACGGCGAATCGGCTTACCACGCTTAATCGCTGTTTTTTCCGCAAAAATGCTGCAAAAGGCGCCCTTCGGGGCGCCTTTTTGCATTTTACGGCCTTTAAATTGGCGTTTTCGCCCCGATTTGGTGAGCTCGCACGGTAAGATTAGACAGTTTCCCCAGTTGTTAAGGATGTAGCCATGGTTCCCCACCTCGTCACGGCCCTGACCGGACCGCTGCTCGACCTCGAAGAAAAAATCCTGGCCGCCACGCCGGCCATTGAGCGCTGGTTCCGCCTCGAGTGGCAGGAGCATACGCCACCGTTCTATTGCTCGGTGGACCTGCGCAACGCGGGCTACAAGCTGGCCCCGGTCGACACCAACCTGTTCCCGGGCGGCTTCAACCACCTGGCCAGCGAAATGCTGCCGCTGTCGGTGCAGGCCGCCATGGCCGCGATCGACAAGTACTGCCCGGACGCGCGCAACCTGCTGCTGATCCCGGAAGTGCACGACCGCCACCCGACCTACCTGGACAACGTGGCGCGCCTGATGCAGATCTTCCGCCAGACCGGCCTGCACGTGCGCCTGGGCTCGCTGAATCCCGAGATCACCCAGCCGACCCCGTTGGCGCTACCTGACGGCAACATGCTGGTGATCGAGCCGCTGGTGCGCTCGGCCAACGGGCGCCGCCTGGGCCTGAAGGATTTCGACCCCTGCACCATCCTGGTGAACAACGACCTGTCGGCCGGCATCCCGGACATCTTGCAGAACATCCACGAGCAGAGCCTGCTGCCGCCACTGCACGCCGGCTGGGCGCTGCGCCGCAAGAGCAACCATTTCACCGCCTACGACGAGGTGGTCAAGAAGTTCGGCAAGCTGATCGGAGTCGATCCGTGGATGCTCAACCCCTTCCACGCCAAGTGCGGCGAGGTGGATTTCCACAGCGGCGAGGGCCTGGACTGCCTGGCCACCAACGTCGACGCGGTGCTGGCCAAGATCCGCAAGAAATACAAGGAATACGGCATCAAGGACCAGAAGCCGTTCGTCATCATCAAGCCGGACGCGGGCACGTACGGCAAGGGCATCATCTCGATCCGCGACGCGGCGGAGCTGAAGGACCTGTCGGCGGCGCAGCGCGACAAGATGGCCGTCATCAAGGACGGGCGCGTGGTGTCGGACCTGAACATCCAGGAGGGGGTGCCGACCTTCGAGAGCATCAAGGACGCGGTGGCCGAGCCTGTGGTCTACATGATAGACCGCTACGTGGTGGGCGGTTACTACCGCGTGCACGCCGAGCGCGGCGTGGACCAGAACCTGAACGCGCCCGGTTCGCAGTACGTGCCGCTGGCGTTCGCGCAGCAGCACGCGGTGCCGGACCTGCGGGCCAAGCCGGGCACGGCGGCGCCGAACCGCTTCTACGTGTACGGCGTGGTGGCGCGCCTGGCGCTGCTGGCCGCCTCGCTGGAGATGGAGCGCACCGATCCGAATCCTGAGGTGTATTGAGGGCAGGGGCCGGACCCGCCGGGTCCGACCCCTGATGCCAAACTCGGCTAAAATCAGGCATTACCTCGACTGGACGCGCCCATGAAAATTGCATTCCTTGCCGATCCGCTGGCAGGCTTCAAGACCTACAAGGATTCGACTTACGCCATGATGGTGGAGGCGGCGCGCCGCGGCCACGCGGTGTATGCCTTTGAACAAAAGGACCTGGCGCTGACCGAAGGCAAGGTCACGGCCCTGGTGTCGCACATCGCCATGACCGGCGACGAGCACGACTGGTTCCGCGCCTCGCCGCAGGAAGAAACCGGCCTGGACGCCTTCGACGCCGTGATCCAGCGCAAGGACCCGCCGTTCGACATGGAGTACGTGTACGGCACCTATCTGCTGCAGCTGGCCGAGAAGCAGGGCGCGCGCGTGTTCAACCGCCCATCGGCCATCCGCGACCACAACGAAAAGCTGTCCATCGCCCAGTTCTCGCAGTTCACCGCGCCCACCCTGGTGGCCTCCAGTGAAGCGCGCCTGCGCGCCTTCCACAGCGAGCACCAGGACATCATCCTCAAGCCGCTGGACGGCATGGGCGGCACCGGTGTGTTCCGCATCAAGGCCGACGGCCTGAACCTGGGCGCCATCATCGAGACGCTGACCGACAACGGCAAGCGCACCATCATGGCCCAGCGCTACATCCCCGAGATCGCCAAGGGCGACAAGCGCATCCTGGTGATCGACGGCAAACCCGTGCCCTTTTCGCTGGCGCGCATCCCGCAGGCCGGCGAAGTGCGCGGCAACCTGGCCGCCGGCGGCACCGGCGTGGCGCAGCCCTTGACGGCGCGCGACCGGGAAATTGCCGAAACCCTGGGCCCGGTACTGGCGGCGCGTGGACTGTTGCTGGTAGGATTAGATGTCATTGGCGATAACCTGACCGAAGTGAACGTCACCAGCCCGACCTGCTTCCAGGAGATCACCCAGCAGACCGGTTTCCAGGTGGCGGCCATGTTTATCGACGCGGTCGAGGCCCACAGCCAGGCGGCACAGGTATAAGAAGGCGAATATGGTAGGCATACTGCTTATGACGCACGCGCCGCTGGGGCAGGCCTTCATCGCCGCCTGCAACCATGTGTTTCGCGGCGTGACGGAACGGCTGGAAGCGATCGACGTGGTGGCGGACCAGGACCTGGAGGAGGTGCAGCTGCTGGCCGCCGCGGCCATCAAGCGCCTGGACGAAGGCGACGGCGTGCTGGTGATTACGGACGTGAAAGGCGGCACGCCTGCCAATTGCTGCAACAAGCTGGCCGACGCGGGCCGGGTCGAGGTGATCGCGGGTATCAGCTTGCCGATGCTGCTGCGCGCCATCACGTACCGCCGCGACACGCTGGACGTGGTAGTTGAAATGGCCCTGGCCGGCGCGCAGAGCGGCGCCGTCAGGGTGGATAACCGGATCAGGGTGGTTTAGCCCTATTTTGAGACGACTATAAAAAATGATTCAACAAGAACTCGAAATTATCAACAAGCTCGGTCTGCATGCGCGCGCTTCCGCCAAATTCACCCAACTGGCAGCAAAGTACAAGAGCGATGTCTGGCTCACCCGTAACGCCCGCCGCATCAACGCCAAGTCCATCATGGGCGTGATGATGCTGGCCGCCGGCAAGGGCGCCAAGGTCACGCTGGAGGCCGACGGCGCCGACGAGGGCGATTGCATCGCCGCCCTGTCCGCGCTGGTCAACGACAAGTTCGGCGAAGGCGAGTAAATGCCGGATGACCGCAGCCATCTCCGCTCTCTGACAGGTCCGCCCATGGCATCGTTTACCCTCCACGGAATTCCTGTTTCGCGCGGCATCGCCATCGGCCGCGCACACCTGCTGGCGCCTGCGGCGCTGGACGTCAAGCATTACCTGGTGCAGGAAGAACATCTGGAGGCCGAGGTGCTGCGCCTGCAGCAGGCGCTGGCCGCCGTGCACCGCGAACTGCAGACGCTGTGGAACGAACTGCCGAAGGACGCGCCCACCGAACTGGGCGCCTTCATCGACGTGCATGCGCTGATCCTGTCCGACCCGCTGATCTCCGAGGCGCCGCTGGACATCATCCGCACCCGCCACTACAACGCCGAGTGGGCGCTGCTGACCCAGATCGACGAGCTGTCGGCGCAATTCGACGAAATCGAAGATCCCTATCTGCGCGAACGCAAGGCCGATATCCAGCAGGTGGCCGAGCGCGTGCTGAAGGTGCTGATGGGCAGCGAGCCGCTGCAGGCGCCGGCTGCGGCGGGCGACGACGATTTCCAGGCCCAGATGATCGTGGTGGCGCACGATATCTCGCCGGCCGACATGCTCAAGTTCCGCGACCGCTCCTTCATCGGCTTCGTCACCGACGTCGGCGGCCAGAACTCGCACACCGCCATCGTGGCGCGCAGCCTGGACATCCCGGCGGCGGTCGGCATGTCGCAGGCTTCCACCCTGATCGAGCAGGACGACTGGATCATCATCGACGGCGACGCCGGCGTGGTGATCGCCAATCCGAGCGCGCTGGTGCTGGAGCAGTACCGCGAGCGCCAGGCGACGCAGGCGCGCGCGCGCAAAAAGCTCAACAAGCTGAAGAAAACCGCCGCCGTCACCAAGGACGGCACCGCCATCACGCTGCTGGCCAATATCGAACTGCCCGAGGACACGGCCGCCGCCATGGAGGCCGGCGCCAACGGCGTGGGCCTGTTCCGTTCAGAATTCCTGTTCATGGGGCGCGACGCGCGCATCCCGTCCGAGGACGAGCAGTTCGAGCAGTACAAGAAAGCCGTGGTGGCCATGAAGGGCCGCCCGGTCACCATCCGCACGCTCGATATCGGCGCCGACAAGCCGCTGGACCAGGCCGAGCACACCGCGCTCAACCCGGCGCTGGGCTTGCGCGCCATCCGCTACTGCCTGGCCGAGCCGCAGATTTTCCTCAGCCAGCTGCGCGCCATCCTGCGCGCCTCGGCCTTCGGCAAGGTGCGCATCCTGATTCCGATGCTGGCGCACGCCTTCGAGATCGACCAGTCGCTGGCCATGATCGAGCAGGCCAAGGGCCAGCTGCGCGAGGCCGGCGTGAAATTCGACGCCAGCGTGGACGTGGGCGCCATGATCGAAATCCCGGCCGCCGCCCTGGCGCTGCCGATGTTCGTCAAGCGCATGGACTTCCTGTCCATCGGCACCAATGACCTGATCCAATACACACTAGCGATCGACCGGGTTGATTATGAGGTGGCGCACCTTTACAATCCCCTGCATCCGGCAGTGCTGCAGCTGATCGCCATGACCATCTCGGCCGGCCACAAGGCCGGCATCGACGTGGCCGTGTGCGGCGAGATGGCGGGCGACGTCAAGCTCACCCGGCTGCTGCTGGGCATGGGGCTGCGCGAGTTCTCCATGCATCCGGCGCAGCTGCTGTCGGTCAAGCAGGAGATCCTCAACAGCGACCTCGGCCTGATCGTGCCGCAAACCCGCAAGGTGCTGCGCGCGATGGAGCCGGGCGCCATCGCCGACGCCGTGGCCGCACTGCAGGCGATGTAAAAAACCAAGCGTCTAACGCAAAAGCAAGCCTGCGGAACCCATCCTCGCGGTTCCGCATTGATTATTGGCCCGTGGGGCCGCGCAGTATTTATTCTGACCACCCATGCCTTCCATAGGAATCGTCTCGCCGAAAACCATGCATTTCGCGGAGCCGCTGCAGCTGCAAAGCGGCGCACAGCTGCGCGACTACATGCTCATGTATGAAACCTACGGCACCCTGAACGCGGACAAATCGAACGCGGTCCTGGTGTGCCACGCACTGAACGCTTCCCACCACGTGGCCGGCGTGTATGCCGACCAGCCCAAGAACGTGGGCTGGTGGGACAATATGGTCGGTCCGGGCAAGCCGCTCGACACCGACCGCTTCTTCGTCATCGGCGTCAACAACCTGGGCTCCTGCTTCGGCTCGACCGGGCCGATGCACAACAACCCGGCCACCGGCAAGCCGTACGGCGCCGCCTTCCCGGTCGTCACCGTGGAGGACTGGGTGGCCGCGCAGGCGCGCCTGGCCGACCAGCTGGGCATCGCGCAGTTCGCCGCCGTCATGGGCGGCTCGCTGGGCGGCATGCAGGCGCTGGCCTGGTCCATCATGCATCCGGAGCGGCTGCGCCACTGCGTGGTGATCGCTTCCACGCCCAAGCTGTCGGCGCAGAACATCGCCTTCAACGACGTGGCCCGCACCGCCATCCTGACCGACCCGGACTACCGTGGCGGCGATTTCTACGAGCACGGCGTGGTGCCGAAGAACGGGCTGAAAGTGGCGCGCATGATAGGCCACATCACCTATCTGTCGGACGACGACATGGCCGAGAAATTCGGCCGCAAGCTGCGCGGCGTGGAGGAATATAAATTCGGCTTCGGCATCGACTTCGAGATCGAATCCTACCTGCGCTACCAGGGCGACAAGTTCTCCGAGTACTTCGACGCCAACACCTACCTGCTGATTACCAAGGCGCTGGACTACTTCGATCCGGCGCGCCGCCACGGCGGCGACCTGGCCAAGACCCTGGCCGGCACCAAGGCCAAGTTCTTCCTGGCTTCCTTCACCACCGACTGGCGTTTTTCGCCGGAACGCAGCCGCGAAATCGTGCAGGCGCTGATCAGCAACCGGCGCGAAGTGACCTACGCCGAGATCGACGCGCCGCACGGCCACGACGCCTTCCTGCTGGAGGACGAGCGCTACATGAACATGGTGCGCGCCTATTACGAACGGGTTTGGAAGGAACTGGCATGACTTTTAACGATTTGAGCAGTGCCCGCCCGGACCTGGCCTTCATCGCGCACTGGGTGGCGCAGGGCTCGCATGTGCTGGACGTGGGCTGTGGCGACGGCGTGATGATGGACTACCTGCAAAGCGACAAGCGCTGCAGCGGCTACGGCATCGAGATTGCCGACGACAAGGTGCTCGAGAGCACCAGGCGCGGCGTACAGGTGGTGCAGCACGACATGGAAAACGGCCTCGGCCTGTTTGGCGACAATTCCTTCGACACCGTGCTGTGCCTGTCCTCGCTGCAGATGATGAAGCACGTCGAACCGCTGCTGCGCGACATCGTGCGGGTTGGCAAGGAGGCCATCGTGTCCTTCCCCAATTTCGCCTACTGGCCGCACCGCGTGGCGCTGCTGAAAGGCCGCATGCCGGTGTCCGAATCGCTGCCCTACGAGTGGTACGACACGCCCAATGTGCGCTGCGCCACCATCAGCGACTTCCGCGAACTGGCCGAGGAGCTGGGCCTGGAGGTGATGGAATGCGTGGCGCTGGCCGAAGGCAAGATCGTCACGGTGCTGCCCAACCTGCGCGGCGAGCTGGCGGTGTTCCGCCTGCGCAAGAAGGTCGCGCACTAAGGGCGCTTTATTGTATGCTATTGCCGATAGTTCCCTGTGAACGTTTCCTAAAATAGCACATCATGAAACACCTGAATCTTAAAGCCATTGCGCTGGCGCTGGCAGTCTGCAGCGCCGGCCTGCCTGCGGCCGCGCAGGACGGCATTCCCGTCGAAAGCATGTCGAGGATGCGCGGCCTGGCCAGCGCGGAGGAATTCGACGCCCAGTCCAAGCAGCAGTACTTGCAGCTGATGAGCGAGGCCCAAAAGAAAGGTGCGCTGCTGCCGGACAACGATCCGCAAGTGGTGCGCCTGCGCGCCATCGCGCGCCGTATCGTGCCGTTCGCCACGCGCTGGAACCCGGACGCGGCCAGCTGGAAATGGCAAGTCAACCTGCTGGACGCGCCCACCGTCAATGCCTTCTGCATGCCGGGCGGACGCATCGCCTTCTACAGCGGCATCCTCACCAAGCTCAACCTGACCGACGATGAAGTGGCCATGGTGATGGGCCACGAAATCGCCCACGCGCTGCGCGAGCATGCGCGCGCGCAGGCCGGCAAGAACACCGCCACCTCGGTGTTCTCGCGCCTGGTGGGGGCCGGCGCCGCGGCTTATTTCGGCGTCGATCCGCGCCTGGGCGAAGTGGGCAGCGACCTGTTTACCAAGGGCATGTCGCTCAAGTATTCGCGTGACGACGAGCGCGAGGCCGACCTGGTCGGCATGGACCTGGCGGCGCGCGCCGGCTACGATCCGCGCGCCGGCGAAGTGCTGTGGCAGAAGATGGGCAAGCAGAGTTCCGGCGCGCCGCCGGTGTTCATGTCGACCCACCCGGCCGGCAAGGAGCGCATCCAGCGCATGAACGAATCGCTGCCGCTGGTGATGCCGGTGTACGCGCGCGCCAAGGGCGTGCAGCAGGCGTCGCTGCCGCCGTACCGCACCACGCCCGCGCCGAACTGACATGCCGTCGCGCGACCAGGGGCAGCGCCAGGCCGCGCCGCCGTTGCCGATCCGGGACGGGGTGGCGCCGAGCTACCTGTGGCTGCCGGAGGGGGACTGGCCGGACATGCTGTCCTTCCTGCTGGCGCGCTATCCCGCCGTGACCGAGGCCGCATGGCGCGACCGCATGGCGCGCGGCGACGTGGTGGACGGCGAAGGCCGCCCGCTGCAGCCTGCCAGCCGCTACCGGCGCGGCATGCGCATTTTCTATTACCGCGAGCTGGAGCAGGCCGAAACGCCGATTCCGTTCCAGGAAGAGATCCTGTTCCAGGACGAGCACCTGCTGGTGGTGGACAAGCCGCACTTCCTGCCGATGACGCCGGGCGGCCGCTTCCTGCAGGAGACGCTGCTGGTGCGCCTGAAGAAGCGCACCGGCCTGCAGGACCTTACGCCCATCCACCGCCTGGACCGCGAAACGGCCGGCGTGGTGGTGTTCTCGTCCAATATCGCCAGCCGGGGCGCGTTCCAGTCGCTGTTCCAGAAGCGCGAAGTGCAGAAGGAGTACGAGGCGCTGGCGCCGCGTCTGAACGGGCGCGCGTTTCCCTTCACCTACCGCAGCCGCATGGTCGATGGCGAGAAGTTCTTTGTCATGCAGGAAGAGGCGGGCGAGCCCAATTCGGAAACCGTGATCGACGTGATCGAGCATGGCTATGCGGGCGGCGAGCACACCTTGTACCGGCTGTGGCCGCACACCGGGCGCAAGCACCAGCTGCGCCTGCACCTGGCCTCGCTCGGCATCCCCATCGTGAACGACGCCTTCTATCCGGTGGCCCTGCCGTGCAAGCAGGATGACGTGTCCCAGCCGTTGAAGCTGCTGGCGCGTTCGATTACCTTCCCCGACCCGGTGGGCGGCGGCATCCGCCATTACGAAAGCCGCCGCAGCCTGTAGCGGCAAAGCCGCCCCGGCTCAGAGCAGGGCGGCGATGTCGACGCTGGGCGCGCCGACCAGCACGATCAGGTGCGCATCCTGGTTCACGTAGATGTCGTGTCCGCCCAGCAGGTCGCTGATGGCGTTAAATCCCAGCAAGGCCACGTTGATCAGCGTGAGTTCATGCCAGCCTGCCGCGCCGGCCAGTTCGACGCGGCTGCTGGCCGCGCCCTCCACCGTCAGCAGGCCGTAGCCGGGAATGATGGACGTTGGCAGCTGCAGCGCGCCCAGCCCCGACAGGTTGCCCAGGCTGAAGGTGACGTTGCCGCCCAGCGTGATGGACTCGAAATTCTTGATGGTGCCGGTCAGATCGTTCAGGTTCAGCGAGTTCGACAGCACCAGCGTGTCGATCCCGGCGCCGCCGTCCAGCATGGCGGCGTCGGCGCCGGTCAGCGTCACGGTGTCGTTGCCGGCGCCCGCCAGCAGCACGGTTTCCGCGCCGGCGCTGAGCGTATCGTTGCCGCTGCTGCCGAACAGCGTCGGGCTCTTGCCGGCACCATACGGGTTGTCTGCGATATTGCCGGCGCGGTCGATCACCCGCAGATCGATGGTGCCGTGCGACTGGAGCGCCACGCCGGTGGCGTTCCAGCTGCCGTTGCTGGCCGCAGCCTGGACCCAGCTGCTGCCGTCGAGCGAATACTCGATGGATTCGTCTTCCTGCAGCGTACCCTCGTAGGTGCCGCTGATGGCGGTGTCGTTGCGGCTGAAGTTGTCGACGCTGGCGATGGCCGCCTGCGGCGCGCTGCGGTCCAGCGTCAGGTCGAAGCCGAGCGCGCCCGGCGCACTTTCCTGGCCTGCAACGTGATACTGCTTGACCAGGATCTTGCCCGCCAGGTAGGCGCCATCGTTCGGCACGCTGAAGCTGACGGTGCCGCCGTCGGCGCGCTGCTCGGCTGAGTAGCTTGCGCCGCCGTCGAGCGAGTATTTCCAGTAGCTGGCCGTGATGCCGCTGACTATGATGGCGGCAGCGCTGGTGACGCCGTCCCCGGCCGCGCCGGTATCGGAAATGGACAGCGTGGGCGGCAGCGGAATGACCTGGCTGTCGCCGTTGACCAGGAAGCCCAGCAGGTTGTCGCTGCCGGTGTAAGTGTTGTGCGCCAGGTCCTTGATCTCGCCGATGCTGCGCACGGTGTAGCTCTTGCCAGCGGCCAGCGGATTGAGCAGATTGATGGTCAGCACGCGCGTTTCGCTGTCGTAGGACAGATAGCTGTAGTCCGGTGCTTGCCCGTCGGCTGGGGGCGGGGTTTCAAAGCTAAGTTCCAGTACGCTGTCGTCGTTGCCGACGATGGCGATGCCGTTGCTGGCGATCCAGGCGATGTCTTCGCTGAAGGTGAGCGTGATGGTCTTCAGGCCGGGATCGACCGCCGGGCCGTTGTTGACCGGGGCGGTGTGGATGATTTCCGGGCCGCTGGTATCGATCACGATGTCGAGCGCGGTGCCGGTGCCGGCGCCCCGCGTGCCGAGCGCGTCGCTGGCGTAGGCCACCAGGTGGTGCGCGCCTTCGGCCAGCGTGTCGACGTCGATGTCGATGGCGCCGCCGTAAGCGCCCAAATCGTACGCCGTCAGCGTGTGGACGCCCACCACCTTGTCGCTGGCTTCATCGTAGATCTTGATGGTGTCGCCCGCCACCAGGCCGGCCAGGCCACGGATGTTGAGGTGCACTTCCGGCGTGGTGTCGCTGGTCAGGCCGTCGTTCGCATGCTGGCCGCTGTCGCTGCCGGCATCCAGCGTGACGCTGCGCTCGGCCAGCGAACCGGGCTTGCGCCCGTAGCTCACCGTGTTCCAGCCGCCGCTGCCGAAGTTGCCGGCGCCGTCCCTGACGGCGGCCGGATTCAGCGCCACGTCGCCGCCCGGCAGGCCTTCATTGCCCATGGTGACGATGGCGGTCCAGGTCTTGCCGTCGGCCGATGCCTGCAGACTGCTCAGCGTGCTGTTGTGCTTGCCGAACGCGTCCAGCGTCAGGCCGCTCACTTTTTCGGAGAACACCACGGTCAGCCGGGCCGACTCGCCGGCGCTGAGCGTTTCCTGGTCCAGCGAAATGCTGGAGATGACGGGCCCGGTGGTGTCGTAGGTGTATGCCTGGCTCAGCGCTTCGGTGCTGGCTCCGGCGCTGTTGCTGACGCGGGCGCGCAGCGTGCCGCTGGCGGCGATGGTGGCCTCATAGCTCCAGTTGTTGCCGCTGACGGTGGCCGTATGCCAGGTCTGGCCGTCGATCGATACTTCCACCTTTTCGCCGCTGCGCAGTGCGCCCTGGAAGGTGCCGCTGAAGTGCTGGTCGGCGATATTGGTGAGGAAGGGGCTGACGCTGCCCCAGCTGACCATCGACAGCGTGCTCACCACCGCCGTGGGCAGGGGCACCGCGGCTGCGCCGACGGTGAAGTTCAGTTTGCTGGCGTCGGCCAGTCCGGCGTAGGCCTGGCCGGTTTCGCCCAGCAGCACGCCACTGCCCATCTGCACGCTGTAGCTGAGGCCGGCCTTCAGGTCGGCGCTCGGGTTGATGGTGACCTGGTTGCCGTTGATCGTCACCTGGCTGGCGTCGGCGATGCTGATGGTGCGGGTGTCGGTGGCGCCGACCAGGCGCGTGTGCAGCAGTCCGTCGCGGCCCATATAGGTCTGGGTGGCGCCGTCGCTGATGGTGATATAGCCGCTGCCCGCGCGCATGGCTGCGCTGAAATTCAGGACGATGTTGGCCCCGGCATGGACGGAGCCGGTATTGTCGGCGGGCGTGGCGGAAGTCAGGACGGGCGTGGAGGCCGTGGGCGTGGCGATGGGCATGGAATTGGAAAAGGCAGGGGCAGGGGCAGGAGTGCTACCGTATGGTATCAATAAAGTAGCCCCGCAGCATCAAATTTTACATATGAGTAATATCAATGCGGATGGTAGTCGATGATGAGCGGCGCATGGTCCGAGAAGCGCTCATCCTTGTAGATCGCCACCTGGTGCGCCTTGCTGGCGATGCCCTTGGTTGCCACGTGGTAGTCGATGCGCCAGCCGACGTTCTTTGCGTACGCCTGGCCGCGGTTGCTCCACCAGGTGTATTGTTCTTCGCGCTGGTCCAGGCCGCGGTGCACATCGACAAACCCCACCTCATCGAACACGCGGGTCAGCCAGGCGCGCTCCTCGGGCAGGAAGCCGGAATTCTTTTTGTTGCCCTTCCAGTTCTTCAGGTCGATCTCGTGGTGGGCGATATTCCAGTCGCCGCAGATCACCACTTCGCGGCCTTCCGCGTGCAGGTTCTTGAGGTGCTCGATAAAGGAATCCATGAAGCGGAACTTGGCTTCCTGGCGCTCCGGGCCGGACGAGCCGGACGGGCAGTACACCGAAATCACGGTCAGGGTGCCGAAATCGCAGCGCACGTAACGGCCTTCCGCGTCGAACTCCGGATTGCCGAAGCCGATCATCACCGCATCCGGCGCGATCTTGCTGTAAATGCCGGTGCCGGAATAGCCTTTCTTTTCCGCGTAGTGGAAGTGGCCGTGATAGCCGCCGGGGTTCAGGAACTCGGGCGTCATGTCGGTGGCGACCGCTTTTAGCTCCTGTACGCAGACGAAGTCGGCATCTTGTTTCGCCATCCAGTTGAAGAAGCCTTTGGTGGCGGCGGAACGGATACCGTTCAGATTTGCTGAAATGATTTTTGGCATAGGGGCACAGGGATTAAAATACAGGCACTTACTACTTACGAGGCAATATGAAAAATTTACGGCAAGAGTTTATCGCGTTTTCCGTGGCAACGGGAGTTTTGCGCTTTGGCGAGTTCACCACCAAGGCGGGGCGCCAGTCGCCGTACTTCTTCAACGCCGGCCTGTTCCATGAGGGCGCCACGCTGGCCCAGCTGGCCCAGTTCTACGCGCAGACCCTGCTGGAGTCCGGCGTCGAGTTCGACATGCTGTTCGGCCCGGCCTACAAGGGCATCACGCTGGCTTCCGCCACGGCGGTGGCGCTGGCCGGCAAGGGCCGCAACACCTCTTTCGCTTTCAACCGCAAGGAAGCCAAGGACCACGGCGAAGGCGGCACCATCGTCGGCGCCAAGCTGCAGGGCAAGGTTGTCATTATCGACGATGTGATCTCGGCCGGCACTTCGGTGCGCGAATCGGTGGCCATGATACGTGCCGCCGGCGCCGAACCGGCCGCCGTGCTGATCGCGCTGGACCGCATGGAGCGCGGCGCCAAGGATGGCGTGATGTCCGAACTGTCGGCCGTGCAGGAAGTGGCGCAGACCTATGGCATCCCGGTCATTTCCATCGGCAACCTGGATGACCTGTTTACCTACCTGTCCGGCGCGGCGGCCGATCCGGCCCTGCAGCAATATAAGGACGCGGTGGCGGCATACCGGGCCCAGTACGGCGTAGCCTGAGCAGCACGAACGCGCGGCGCTGTACTCTCGGCAAGCCTATGCTAGACTGTATTTTCTTTGCTGTAACATTGACGCTGGAGCAACAATGAACATCGCAACACTGAAGGTATATGGCGACGCCGATGCACTGGCCGACGTTCGCGACGGTTTGCCTGCCGAGCCGGACAGCGACTGGAAGAAGGGCGACGCGCGTCCGGACGGCCGGGTGCGCATCGATTCCGGTTTTTACGTCAACCTGGCCACCGACAAGAACCCCATGGTCCTGCTCAAGCAAGTGCACGGTTTCCTGGTGGAGTGCCAGGCGCGCGGCGTGTCGTTCGACGCGCCGAATATCGAGGCCGAACTGCGCATCGCGTATGTCGGCGATCCCGCTCCGGGCTCGCCGACCCTGGATTTCTCATTAGCGGAATTGACGCTGCTGACGGAAATGGGCATTACCCTCAGCATTACTTCTTAAAGCATACTTCTTCATGCGCTTCTCTGAAGACAGGCTGGCCCGTTTCAAAGGACGGGACGGAGTCGAGCGCACCATCCATATTTGGGAACCTTCCCAGCCGCGCGCGGTCATCATGGCGCTGCATGGTGCGCTGGCGCATGCCGGTGATTATGTCACCCCGGCTTTGTACTTCCGCAGCCACGGCATTGCCACCGCCAGTTTCGATATGTGCGGACACGACGGCAAGCGCCGCGCGGATATTCCCGATTTCGATATTTTCATCGATGAGGCGGAATTATTCCTGCAGTGGGTGAAAAAGCACTATCCGGATTTACCGGTATTTATCATGGGCCATTCCATGGGGGCGTTAATCGCCACCAGGGTCGGCCTGGAGCGTTTGCGCCGCAATGACGATGTGCAGGGATTTATTCTATCGTCGCCGTATTATGTAAATGCGGTAAAGATATCTCCGCTGCTGCAGAAAATGTCCGGCTTGCTGGCGCGGCTGGTTCCGACCATGAAAGTGCCGCTGGCTTCCTTTACCGATGTGCTGACGCACGATCCCGCTATTACTGCGCGCCATCACGCCGATGAAAGCGATGCCCTCCGGGCCACGGAACTGACCGTGCGTTTCGGCCATGCCTTGAGTGAAGCGCAAAAAGGACTGGCCGAAAAAATGCAGGGATGGCGCTATCCGGTTTTTGCCGTGGTGGCCGGTGACGACAAGCTCGCCGACGCCAAGGCGGCAGAAGCCATGCTGACTTCAATAGACAGTAGCCTGCTGCGTTATAGCTTCCAGCTGAAGAATTACCACGAGAATTTCAACGAAACGAATCGCGAAGAAATCTTCGCCGATATACTCGGCTGGATGCAGCCCCGCATCGGTTCCTGAATCGCCACGCCTGCCCTTAGCCCCGACCGCCGCATTACAGGCTGTTTTTGGCCAGACTTATGCCAGATTCTGGCGTGATCGTGCTCAAAACTGGCCGGATCGGCGCGCGGACTGCGGCGCTGGCAATAAAAAAAGGCGCCCGAAGGCGCCTTTGCGTTTGCCACCGAATAGATCAGCCGGCCAACTTCTTTTTCAGCAGTTCGGTCAGCTGGGCAGGATTGGCCTTGCCTTTGGAGGCTTTCATCGCTTGGCCGATCAGGGAATTGATGGCTGCTTCCTTGCCGGCGCGGTATTGCTCAACCGATTTCTCGTTTGCCGCCAGCACATCATTAACGATGGCTTCCAGCGCGCCGGTATCCGAAATCTGCTTCAAGCCTTTGGCATCGATAATGGCGTCCACCAGGTTTTCATCCGCCGAATTGGCTTCCCACATGGCGCTGAAGATTTCCTTGGCGATCTTGTTGGAAATGGTGCCGTCGGCAATACGCTTCAGCATGGCCGCCAATTGCTCCGGTTTCACCGGCGCTGCGCCGATATCGGTATTCTCGCGGTTCAGCGTGGAGGACACATCGCCCATTAGCCAGTTGGCTGCGGCTTTGGCATTTTCCTTGCCGGCCCTGGCAACGACGGCTTCGAAATAAACCGCCATGGCTTTGGACGAGGTCAGTATCAGCGCATCATATTCCGGCAGCGCGTATTCTTCGATAAAGCGCGTGCGCATTACGCCCGGCAATTCCGGCATATCGGCCTTGACACGCGAAATCCAGTCTTCGGAAATAGCCAGCGGCGGCAAATCCGGGTCAGGGAAATAACGGTAATCCTGCGCGTCTTCCTTGCTGCGCATCTGACGCGTTTCTTTTTTATCCGGATCGTATAAGCGGGTCGCTTGCACCACGCTGCCGCCGTCTTCGATCAATTCAATCTGGCGGCGCACTTCAACGTGGACGGCTTCTTCGATAAAGCGGAAGGAGTTCAGGTTTTTAATTTCGCAGCGGGTGCCGAATTCGGTCGCGCCTTTCGGGCGCACGGACACGTTGATATCGCAGCGGAAAGAACCTTCCTGCATATTGCCGTCGCAAACGCCCAGCCACATGACCAGGCCGTGCAGCGCCTTGCAGTAAGCCACGGCTTCGGCCGCGCTGCGGATTTCCGGCTCGGACACGATCTCCAGCAGCGGCGTGCCGGCGCGGTTCAGGTCGATGCCCGACATGCCGTGGTAGTCCTCGTGCAGCGATTTGCCGGCGTCTTCTTCCAGGTGGGCACGGGTCAGGTTGACGGTCTTGGTGACGAACTTGCCGTCCTTCTCGTAGCCGAAGGTCAGCGCGCCGCCCTGGACCACCGGGTCTTCGAACTGGCTGATCTGATAGCCTTTTGGCAAGTCCGGGTAGAAGTAGTTCTTGCGCGCGAAGATGGACTGCGGCGCGATCTTGCCGCCCACGGCCAGGCCGAAGCGGATGGCGCGGTCCACCGCCATCTTGTTCATCACCGGCAGTACGCCCGGCAGCGCCAGGTCGACCGGGCTGGCCTGCGTGTTCGGCTCGGCGCCGAACTTGATCGGCGAGCCGCTGAAGATTTTCGATTCGGTAGTGAGCTGCACGTGGTTCTCAATACCGATGACGACTTCCCATTCCATGTTTCTGTTCTCTCTAGTAAGGGATTAGATGCCGCTCGGGGCCTGCTTGTGCCACTCAGTTGCTTGCTGGAACTGGTGCGCCACGTTCAGCAGCTTGGCTTCGGCAAAGTAGTTGCCGATGATCTGCAGGCCGACCGGGCGCTGGCCGTTCTTGTCGCCCTGGCCGAAGCCGCAAGGGATGGACATGCCGGGCAGGCCGGCCAGGCTGGTGGACAGGGTATAGATGTCGGCCAGGTAGTTGGCCACCGGGTCGGACTTGGAACCCAGGTCCCAGGCCACGGTCGGGGCCACCGGGCCCATGATGACGTCGCATACCGCGTTCGGGCCGTTCAGCACGGCTTCGAAGTCCTGCGCGATCAGGCGGCGGATGCGCTGCGCCTTCAGGTAGTAGGCGTCGTAGTAGCCGTGGCACAGCACATAGGTGCCGACCATGATGCGGCGCTGCACTTCCGGGCCGAAACCTTCGGCGCGGGTCTTCTTGTACATGTCCTGCAGGTCCTTGTAGCCGTCGGCGCGGTGGCCGAAGCGCACGCCGTCGAAGCGCGACAGGTTGGACGAGGCTTCCGCCGGGGCGATCATGTAGTAGGCGGGGATGGACAGCGCGGTGTTCGGCAGCGAAATGTCGACCAGGATCGCGCCCAGTTCCACGTACTGCGCCAGCGCGGCGCGCACCGCCGCTTCCACGTCGGCTGCCAGGCCTTCGCCGAAGTACTCTTTCGGCACGCCGATGCGCAGGCCGGCCAGCGGCTTATCCAGGTCGCGCGCGAAGTCTTCCTCAATACCGCCTTGTTCCGGCGTCAGGCTGGTCGAATCGCGCTCGTCGAAGCCGGCCATCGCGTTCAGCAGCAGGGCGCAGTCTTCGGCGGTCCGGGCCATCGGGCCGCCCTGGTCCAGCGAGGACGCGAAGGCGATCATGCCGAAGCGCGAGACGCGGCCGTAGGTCGGCTTGATGCCGGTGATGCCGCAGAAGGCGGCCGGCTGGCGGATCGAGCCGCCGGTGTCGGTGCCGGTCACGCCCGGCGCCAGGCGCGCGGCCACGGCGGCGGCCGAGCCGCCCGAGGAGCCGCCCGGCACGGCCGCGTGGTCCCACGGGTTTTTCACGGGGCCGAAGGCCGAGTTTTCATTGGCCGAGCCCATCGCGAATTCGTCGCAATTGAGCTTGCCCAGGGTGACCATGCCGGCCGCGTTGAACTTCTGCACCACGGTGGCGTCGAACGGGCTGACGTAGTTGGCCAGCATTTTCGAGCCGGCGGTCGAGCGCCAGCCCTGGGTCACGAAGATGTCCTTGTGGGCGATCGGCACGCCGGTCAGCGCGGTGGCGGTGCCGGCGGCGATGCGCGCGTCCGCGTCGGCCGCTTGCGCCAGGGTCAGCGCACGGTCCACGTGCAGGAATGCGTTCAGCTCGCTTTTCTCGATGCGGTCCAGGAAATGCGTCGCCAATTCGGTGGCGGAAATTTCTTTGTTTTGCAGGAGCGTGGACAGCTCTTTAATGGTTTTGGTATGCATGGATATTATTTCTTAATCAATCACTTTTGGTACCAGATACAAGCCGTCTTCGGTTTTCGGCGCGACCGTTTGATAATGTTCGCGGCGATTCGGCTCGGTGGCCACGTCCTCGCGCAGGCGCAGGGCGATGTTGTTCATGTGGGCCGCCAGCGGGTGGCTCAGAGGGGCAACGCCGGCGGTGTCCACGGCCTGCATCTGCTCGGCCAGCGCGAAAATGCCGTTCAGCTGATCCAGGGCGGTTCCCGCCTGGGTTTCGCTCATTTCCAGTTGTGCCAGGTTGGCGATGCGTTTTACGTCGGATAGTGTCAGGGACATGGCGAGAAGCGCGGCGGAGCGCGCGGTTGTAGTATTGATAAAGAACTTGTAAATCCGGCTATTTGACCTTGAAAATCCTGCAATTGCCGCGTAATTTACGCGTTGCAGCGTCGCACTTTAGAGCCGATTAATGGTAAATAACATTCGAATTATAAGGTAGAATGGCGGGTTGATGCGTAGCTGGCGCCGTGCACCTTGTCGCACCGGCCGCCGCCGCCTCCACGGATACTCCCTATAACTGCCCGCGCGTGCGGGCAACGCGCCACAGGATACTCATGTTTGGTTTTTTACGCAGGTATATTTCCACCGATCTGGCCATTGACTTGGGCACGGCCAACACCCTGATTTATGTACGCGGTTCCGGCATTGTGCTGGACGAACCGTCGGTCGTAGCGATCCGCCAGGAAGGCGGCCCCAACGGTAAGAAGACAATCCAGGCAGTCGGCAAGGAAGCCAAGCAGATGCTGGGTAAAGTACCCGGCAACATCGAGGCGATCCGCCCGATGAAGGACGGCGTGATTGCCGATTTCACCGTCACCGAGCAGATGCTCAAGCAGTTCATCCGCATGGTGCACGACTCCAAATTCTTCCGCCCGTCGCCGCGCATCATCATTTGCGTGCCGTGCGGCTCGACCCAGGTGGAGCGCCGCGCGATCCGCGAATCGGCGCTGGGCGCCGGCGCCTCGCAGGTGTACCTGATCGAAGAACCGATGGCCGCCGCGATCGGCGCCGGCCTGCCGGTGTCGGACGCCACCGGCTCGATGGTGGTCGACATCGGCGGCGGCACCACCGAGGTGGGCATCATCTCGCTGGGCGGCATGGTATACAAGGGTTCGGTGCGCGTGGGCGGCGACAAGTTCGACGAAGCCATTGTCAACTACATCCGCCGCAACTACGGCATGCTGATCGGCGAGCAGACCGCCGAGGCGATCAAGAAGGCCATCGGTTCGGCCTTCCCGGGTTCGGAAGTGAAAGAGATGGAAGTCAAGGGCCGCAACCTGTCCGAAGGCATCCCGCGCTCGTTCACGATCTCGTCCAACGAGATCCTGGAAGCGCTGACCGACCCGCTGAACAACATCGTCTCGGCCGTCAAGAACGCGCTGGAACAGACGCCGCCGGAACTGGGCGCGGACATCGCCGAAAAAGGCATGATGCTGACCGGCGGCGGCGCGCTGCTGCGCGACCTGGACCGCCTGCTGATGGAGGAGACCGGCCTGCCGGTGCTGGTGGCCGAAGACCCGCTCACCTGCGTGGTGCGCGGCTCCGGCATGGCGCTGGAGCGGATGGACCAGCTGGGTTCCATCTTCTCCTACGAATGATCTGAGTAAGCGGGGCGGCCAGGAGCCGCCCCGCTGCTTTTTAAGCTGGTTTTTTTAGCTAAGGCCGTTAGGTGGCGCGCGAGCGCCGGATTTCGGTGGCGCGTGAGCGCCGGATTATTGGAAGTCATGGAATACAGTCCTCCGCCACTCTTCAAACAAGGCGCGCCGGCGCGCGTCAAGATGACGCTGTTCGCCTGCATTTCGATTGCTCTGTTGTTGGCCGATTCGCGCATGCACGCGCTGACGACAGTGCGGCAGGTGGTCGGCACCGTGCTCTACCCCCTGCAAATGGCGGCGCTCATGCCGCGCGACGCGCTCTACGGCGTGGGCGACTACTTCTCGTCGCTGTCGTCGCTGGAAAAGCAGGTGCGCGATTTGCGCCAGCAGCAGATCGTGACCGCGCAGGCTTTGCAGCAGGCGCAGCTCCACAGTACTGAAAACGCCCAGCTGCGCAAGCTGCTGGACGCGCGCAACCACGTGCCCGGCAAATCGATGCTGGCCGAAATCCTGTACGACGCGCGCGACAGCGCCAGCCGCAAGGTGGTGCTGGACCGTGGCGCGCAGGCCGGCGTGCAACTGGGCCTGCCGGTGATCGACAACCAGGGCGTGGTGGGGCAGGTGACGCGGGTGTTCCCGTTCACCTCCGAAGTCACGCTGCTGACGGACAAGGAGCAGGCCATCCCGGTGCAACTGCTGCGCAACGGCTTGCGCAGCGTGGCCTATGGACGCGGCCAGTCCGGCCAGCTGGACTTGCGCTTCATGGCGCCCAACGCGGACGTGCAGGTGGGCGATATCCTGATCACCTCCGGCATCGACGGCGTGTATCCGGCCGGGCTGGCCGTGGCGCGCGTGTCGCAGGTCGAGAGCAACGGCAACGGCGCCTTCGGGCGCGTGGTGTGCCAGCCGCTGGCCGGCATCCAGAATCACCGCCAACTGCTGATATTGATGTCGCCGCCGGACCTGCCGCCACGGCCGCCGGAAGAAGAACCGCTCAAGCCGGGCAAGAAGGGCAAGCCGGCCAAGGACGCCGTAGCGGCGCCGGCCCCGCCGGTTGCGCCGGCGGCCACCCCGGCGGCGGCACAGGGGGCAACGCCGCCCGCTGCACCGCCAGCAGCGCCGGCGGCGCGCGCTGCCGCGCCTGCCGCCGCTCCCGCCGAACCGAAGAAAGAAACGCGATGAATCGCCCCCATTACATCCTGCTGCCGGTCAGCCCGCTGTTCATCGCATTCAGCCTGCTGTGCGCTTTCCTGCTCAACCTGCTGCCCTGGGGCCACTTCGTCGGCGCGCCCGACTTTGTGGCGCTGACGCTGGTGTTCTGGGGCATCCACCAGCCGCGCAAGGTCGGCATCGGCACCGCCTTCTTCCTCGGCCTGCTGATGGACGTGCACGACGCCACCCTGCTGGGCGAAAACGCGCTGGCCTACACGCTGCTGTCCTACTTCGCCATCATGATGCACCGCCGCGTGCTGTGGTTCCCGATGATGACGCAAGCCATCCACGTGTTCCCGCTGCTGCTGATGGCGCAGCTGGTGCAGCTGATGGTGCGCTTCTTCGTGTCCGGAAAATTCCCCAGTTTCTGGTACTTCATCGAGAGCGCGGTGGCGGTGGCGCTGTGGCCGGTGATCTCCATGCTGCTGCTGGCGCCGCAGCGCCGCGCGGTGGACAAAGACCACACGCGCCCGATCTAGGGCCTGGATTTACCCTGCAATGACTGAACTCAAGAATACCGAACGCGAACTGCACCTGTTCCGCCTGCGCCTGTCGGCGCTCGGCCTGATGGTGTTTGTCTGCTTTGCGTTGCTGCTGGCGCGCTTCGTCTGGCTGCAGGTGCTGCACCACGACCACTACATGACGCAGGCGGAGGAAAACCGCATCGCCTTCGTGCCGGTGGTGCCCAACCGCGGGCTGATCGTGGACCGCAACGGCGTGGTCCTGGCCAGCAATTACTCGGCCTACACGCTGGAAATCACGCCGTCCAAGCTGCGCGTGCCGCTCGAGCAGGTGATCGACGAGCTGTCCAAGCTGGTTTCGGTGGAGGCCAAGGACCGCAAGCGCTTCCGGCGCCTGCTGGAAGAAACCAAGAGCTTCGAGGGCGTGCCGCTGCGCACCCGCCTGACCGACGAGGAAGTGGCGCGTTTCACGGCGCAACGCTTCCGCTTCCCCGGCGTGGAGATCCAGGCGCGCCTGTTCCGCCAGTATCCGCTGGGCGAGACGGCTTCGCACGTGCTGGGCTACATCGGCCGCATCAACCAGAACGAAGCCAAGGTGATCGAGGCGGGCGACGACGCGCGCAACTACAAGGGCACCGAGCATATCGGCAAGGAAGGCCTGGAGAAGAGCTACGAGAAGCAGCTGCACGGCATCACCGGCTACGAGGAAGTGGAAGTGTCGGCCGGCGGACGCGCCGTGCGCACCTTGTCGCGCACGCCCGCCACGCCGGGCAACAACCTGATCCTGTCGATCGACATCAAGCTGCAGAAGATCGTCGAGGAAGCCTTCGGCGAATGGCGCGGTGCGCTGGTGGCCATCGAGCCCGAGACCGGGGACATCCTGGCCTACGTTTCGCGCCCCGGCTACGATCCCAACCTGTTCGTGGACGGCATCGACAGCCAAAGCTGGAACGAACTGAATACCTCGCTCGACCGGCCCATGGTGAACCGGCCGCTGTCGGGCACCTATGCACCCGGCTCCACCTTCAAGCCCTTCATGGCGCTGGCCGCGCTGGAGCTGGGCAAGCGCACGCCGAGCCAGGCCATCGGCGATCCGGGCTACTTCTACCTCGGTGCGCACAAGTTCCGCGACGACGTGGTGGGCGGGCACGGTACGGTGGACTTGCGCAAGTCCATCGTGGTCTCCTGCAACACCTATTACTATGTCCTCGGCCGCGACATGGGCATCGACATGATCCACGACTTCATGAAACCGTTCGGCTTCGGCCAGCCGACCGGCATCGACCTGGAGAATGAAAAGACCGGCATCCTGCCGTCGCAGGCGTGGAAGCGCAACCGCTTCAAGAAAAATCCGCAGGCCGGCAAGTGGGTGGGCGGCGACACCATCTCCATCGCCAACGGTTCCGGCTACAACTCGTACACCCCGCTGCAGATCGCGCAGGCGGTGTCCATCCTGGCCAACAACGGCGTGGTGATGAAGCCGCACCTGGTGAAAATCGTGGAAGACGGCGCCACCCGCGCGCGCACGCTGACGGTACCCAAGGAGAGCTACCGCATCCCGCTCAAGCAGGAAAACATCGACCTGATCAAGGACGCCATGGTGGGCGTGACCAGCGAACCGGGCGGCACGGCTTACCGCGCCTTCACCAACGCCGGCTACACCGTGGGCGGCAAGACCGGCACCGCGCAGGTGGTGGCGATCAAGGCCAACGAGAAGTACAACGCGGCCACGCTGAACGAGCGCCTGCGCGACAACGCGCTGTTTACCGCCTTTGCGCCGGCCGACAAGCCGCGCATCGCGCTGGCCATGGTGGTGGAGAACGCGGGCTTCGGCGGTGCGGCCGCCGCGCCCATCGCGCGCAAGGTGCTCGACTACTACCTGCTGGGCAAGCTGCCGGCGAAGGACACCACCAAGGTGCCGAAGGAGGATGCGGAAGCCTTCGAACAGGTACTCGATCCGGTGGACGAGGAAGCCGCCGCCGAGATCAACGAGCAGCGCCGCGCCGCTGCCGCTCCCGCTCCCGGTGTCGCTGCGCCCGCGGCCCCCGCAGTCCCAGCGGCGGGTGTGGCTGGGACGGCGGGCAAGCCGGCCGCGGCACCCAAACCGCAGCCGGCGCAAAACCCGCCGCTGATCCAGACGCCGCCGCAGCAGCCACCGGCGGCGCCGCGCAAGCACGCCACCGTGGTGCCGCCGGCCGTCAAGCCTGCCGTGCAGCCGAACGCGCAGCCGCATGCGCAAGTGCCTGCGCAGCAGCCGGCCGCAGCGCCGCCGGCCGTCGTGCCGCCTGCGCCGCCCGCGCAGCCGCGCAAGAAAGAATAAGGAACGCCTATGCGTATTAACGAAAGGCGTTCGCTGTGGCGCCGCATGAAACCCTACCTGGCCGTGTTCGACGGTCCGCTGCTGCTGATCATTACCTTGCTGCTGGCCACCAGCCTGGTCACCCTGGTATCGGCCAGCATCGGCATTCCGGGCAAGATGGAAGACCAGGTGCGCAATATCTGCATGTCCTTCCTGATGATGTGGATGGTGGCCAACGTGTCGCCGCAGATGATGATGCGCATCGCGCTGCCGGCCTACGTGATCACGGTGGCGCTGCTGCTGGCGGTGGCGCTGTTCGGCACCATCAAGCTCGGTGCGCGGCGCTGGCTGCACATCGGCGTGGTCGATATCCAGCCGTCCGAATTCGCCAAGATCGCCGTGCCGCTGATGCTGGCCTGGTTCTTCCAGCAGCGCCAGGGCACGCTGCGCTGGCACTCGTACGCCATCGCGGCGGTGCTGCTGGTGATACCGGTGTTCCTGATCGCGCGCCAGCCCGACCTGGGCACCTCGCTGCTGGTGGTGATGGCCGGTTTCTGCGTGATCTTCCTGGCCGGCCTGTCCTGGAAGGCGTTGCTGGCGCTGGCGCTGGCCGCCGGCGCCAGCTTGCCGGTGGCCTGGTCCATGATGCACGACTATCAGCGCGAGCGCATCATGACGCTGATCGACCCCACCACGGACCCGCTGGGCAAGGGTTTCCACATCATCCAGTCCACCATCGCCATCGGTTCCGGCGGCTTGACGGGCAAGGGCTGGAAAGAGGGCACCCAGGCCCACCTGGAGTTCATCCCCGAGCGCACCACCGACTTCATTTTCTCGGTCTATTCCGAAGAATTTGGCCTGGTGGGCAATATGTTCCTGATGCTGCTGTATCTGTTGCTGATCGGGCGAGGCCTGATGATCGCAGGGAACGCGCCCAACTTCTTCACACGCCTGCTGGCGGGAGCGGTCACCATGATTTTCTTCACCTACGCATTCGTCAACATGGGCATGGTCAGCGGCATCCTGCCGGTGGTCGGCGTGCCGCTGCCTTTCATGAGTTACGGCGGCACCGCGCTGCTGACGCTGGGCCTCGCATCGGGCATCCTGATGAGCATCCAGCGCCACCGCAAGCTGGTGCAGACATGATGCGCCGCCTGAACCCGGGCCCGGCCCGCAACGTCGGCCCGTGCGCCGTGCTGGCCGCGCTGCTGGCGCTGGCCGGCTGCGGCAGCGCGCCGCAGCAGCCGGCTCCCGCCGCCCGTCCGCCCGCCGCCAAGGCGCCGGCCAAGCCGCAGGAAGCGGGCGTGCCGGTGCTGCCGCCGGCGAATTCCGGCCGTGGCGGCTACTACCAGGACGACGGTCCGGGCGAAAACCCGCCGTCGAACCTGATGGCGACGCCGGACGCGGAAGTGCGCAACGAGCCGCCCAATCCGCGCAACAGCAAGCCCTATGTCGTGTTCGGCAAGACCTACACGCCCATCACGGACCTGAACAAGCCTTTCGTTCAGCGCGGCCTGGGCACCTGGTACGGCAAGAAATTCCATGGCCAGCGCACGTCGTCCGGCGAGATTTACGACATGTACAAGATGTCGGCGGCCCATCCGACGCTGCCGATTCCATCCTACGCCAAGGTGACCAACCTGGACAACGGCAACCAGGTGGTGGTGCGTGTGAACGACCGTGGACCGTTTCATTCGACGCGCGTGATCGATGTGTCCTACACGGCCGCGCTGAAGTTGGGCTTGCTGGGCAAGGGCAGCCACCAGCTGGAAGTGGAGCGCATACTGCCGGCGGAAGTGGAGCGCATCAATTCGGCGCGCGGTAAGGACAGTGGCAAGGACAAGGCCGCCGTAGTGGCCGCGCCGGCGCAGATGCCGCCGCCCAAGCCGCGCGCGCCGGTGGAGACGGCCGCGATACTGTATCCGGCGCCGCCGTCCGGCGCTGCGGCGGCCCCGGCCGCCGGCGCATCGGCTGCTGGCGCGGTAGCGGCCGATGCCGCTTCGGCCTTGCAGCCCCTGCAGGCGATGCCGCGCGCGGCGCCGTTGATACTGACGCCGGTGAGCGGCGCCGAAGCCGGCGTGTCCGCAGCGGCGTTGACGCTGCCGGCCGGCGGCGGCGCGCCGGCCGCCGCAACGCCCGCCGCCGCCGTCCCCGCTGCGGCCGGCGGCTTCTATCTTCAACTGGGTGCGTATGGCCGCAAGGAGAACGCCGAAGCGGTGCGCGCCAAGCTGGCCATGGACGGCGCCTTGAATGGCCTGGAGATCGTGCCGTCCGGTGAAGTGCACCGCCTGTACGCTGGGCCGTATGCCAGCCGCCAGGACGCCGCGCAGGCCATCCCCGGCCTGCCGTCCTCGATGGGGCTGAAGCCCCTGATTATCCAGCGCTAGCCGAAGTTACTTGCAGCTGCGGCCTTCCTGGTTCGGAAAGGCTTTCAGCTTCTCGTCCAGCTGCGCCTTGACGTCGGCGCCGATGTCGTGGAACTGGAAGGCCAGCAGCTTGCTGCCGCCCATGCGCGGCGCCACGCGGGCGCTGTGCACCCCTTGCTTTTGCAGCATGGCCAGCTGGCTTTGCGCCGCCGCTTCCGTCTTGAACACGCCCAGCGAAACGGCCCAGCGCATGGCCGGGCTGTCGGACATGACGAAGTAGTTGGTGACCCCCAGCGCGCGCAGCTCGGCGGTTTTCCTGTCGGCCGCTTCCTTGCTGCCTTGCGAAGGGATGTGCACGATGTAGCTGGAGATCTCGGTGCCCGGCATGTTGCGGCGGGCCTGGCGGTCGCCCAGCTCCAGCGGCGCCACGGCCGCCTCGAAGCGGCGCGCATCGGCCAGCGCGAAGTTGCCCACCTCGTAGCAAGCCACCGCTTCGGCATTCTTTTGCGGCGGCGCCGCGGCGGCCGTCACCGGTGCGGCCACGGCGGCGGTTGCCCTGGCCGCCGGGATCACCACCAGCTTGTCCGCGTTCTGCTGGTTCTTCAGGCGCGCCGGTTCGCGCTCGTTGCCGCTGAAGTGGCCGAGATAGCCCTGCCCGTAGGCGTACAGCACGCCGTTCACAGCAAGTAGCAACCAGAAGATAAGTTTCAGCACGGGCGTTCCTGCACGAGATTAAGGCCGGGCGCTGCCGGCGGCAGCCTGCAATCCGATCAGCACGATGTTGTCCACCAGGCGGTGCGGGATTTGCGCCGGCAACGCGGGCGCGATGTAGGCCGCCGCGCCGCCCGAAATCAGGCAGGCTTCGGCCTGGTGCAGCGCGCACGCATGTTCGATGGCGCCCGCCTGCGCGGCCAGCAGCCCGCTCAGGATGGCGTCGTCGGTGTTGTCGGCGAATCCAGAGGGCAGCTTACCGCCTTGCGCTATCTGCGGCAACTGCGCCGTGTTGCGCGCCAGCGAAGTGGCCATCAGGCCGAGGCCGGGCAAGATCATCCCGCCCAGGAAAATGCCGTCGGCCGTGACCGCGTCGATGGTGGTGGCGGTGCCGCAGTTGGCCACGATGACGGCCTGGCCGGGCGCCAGCGCATGCGCGCCGATGGCGGCGGCAAAGCGGTCGCAACCCAGCTGGGCAGGATTGCGGTAGCCGTTCTTCACGCCCGCGCGCTCGGCCACGGAGGCGAACCATTCGATGGCATCGGGTGTGCTCAGCAGGGCGCCGGCGGGCGGCTGCGCTGCGCCGGCAAGGCCGGGTGCAGCCGCGGCGCCGGATAAGGCGGACGGCGCTGCGTCAGGCGCGGAAACGGCATCGGCGCCGGTGGTGAGCATGTGCGTCAGGCGGTCGCGCAGCGCGGCGCCGGCGACGTTGGCGGCCAGCACGCCGGT
>NZ_BAAKJE010000010.1:0-106695 GCF_059704565.1 Massilia sp. NBRC 108631 | reverse complement strand
CCACCGGCCGAAGCTGAAATGAACTACTATCGTCAACTATCGAGTCAAGCCATCCCGGCATGACTCAAACCGAGGCGCCTCTCAATATCCCGGTCCGGTTCAGTCGCATTCTGCGGCTTCTTCGCGGCGTTACTTGCCTACGCTATCGCGCCGGACAAGCTGCAGGGCTGGTACTGGCTGGCATCGATTACGTTAGTGCTGTCAGTGCTTTTTGTGCCCAAAGTGACGGTGGGTATCGTGGACAAGACAGGAGCGGGGGCGGTAAC
Source organism: Massilia sp. NBRC 108631 (assembly GCF_059704565.1). Taxonomy (NCBI): domain Bacteria; kingdom Pseudomonadati; phylum Pseudomonadota; class Betaproteobacteria; order Burkholderiales; family Oxalobacteraceae; genus Massilia; species Massilia sp. NBRC 108631. Next base: position 106,429 of record NZ_BAAKJE010000010.1, on the reverse strand, counting down.
AGTGGTTGACAACGTGCCGTTCGGACTTGCAGCGCTTGGCTCGTTGACCAGCAGAGTGGGGAATACTTTGACCGAGCTTTACGAGACCGCTATGCAGGCATTGCCAGGAGCCGCCGGACTGCCGTCAGAACTGGCCTACCAACGTAATGGCTTGTTGTTCGGGAATCGATTGATCCGTGAGGCGAGCAAGGTCGTGTTTCAGAATCCCGCATTCCGAATGGACATGATCAACTTTATTGGGAATTGCACGATGTACGATCTTGCATCCGGCCACCTATCTCCGGAAGCGTTTGCGTCCTCCGACGACGTGTGGGCGGAAATGGGATCGCCAAACCCTGCCAGGTTCACGACGATCTCCGACGCGTCGGGCACAATGACAGTGATGCCCTGCACAGAGGCCTATGCAAATTTGAACGGCCGCATACCCGTTCAGGTAAACCTCCTTGAGGGTATCTTAGCCAGGCGAATGAACCCAACGCTATCGGGCGCCGCCGCTGCTGCGGTGATTGCCGGCCAGATTCAACAAGCCTATATCAAGAACGGCATCGCGGACGCAGCCGCCAGTGCTACCGCCATCATCCGTCAGAACGCGTTGATCAATGCGCTAAACGATACCTCGTTGATGGCAGGGCAGAAGATCAATGACCCCGCGTCTATTCTTCTGGCCGTTGGCAGGGCGCAGGCCGTCGCACAAACCAATGCTGCGTGGATCAACAACGGCAAGGTAGCTGAACAGGCGCTGCCCGTCATTCGCAACACCGTCGAAGCCATAACCTACGCCATCTTCGTGATTGTGGTCCTGTTGCTGTTGCTGACCAGCGGTCGGGAAACCATGACGGGGCTTAAGAATTACGTGTCCATTCTGATCTGGATCCAGCTCTGGCCCCCGCTGTATGCGATTCTGAACTACATGGCGATGGTGTACGCCGCGCGCGATTTGGCGGCGGCAGCAGCGGTGGGCAGCGGCGCGGGTGCACTGTCCTTGCTCACGTCCTCTTCGATTTACTCCAGCGCGATATCCGGCGAGGCCATTGTCGGCTACATGACCATGAGTATTCCGTTTATCGCGTGGGCGGCATTGAAGCGGATGGAAACACTGGGTACTGCCCTCGTTTCGGGTGTCCATGGATTGCTATCCTCGGTCAGCAGTAGCTCTTCAGCGGCGGCTACCGGGAACGTCTCAATGGGCAATACCAGCATGGACCAGGTGTCGCTGGCTCCTAATCGGACTTCCGCATTCTTCCGCAGTTGGCAGGACAGCGCTACCGGTAACACTTATACCTCGAGCGTACTGAGTGGCCTAACGGCAGCGAAAGCACTGGCGAATGAAGGCCCCGTTTCGCGTGTCATTGACACGAAGATCTCGCAGCAGCATGTCGAGGCGTCGTCGCGCTCGGTTGCGGCCGCGAAGGCGGAGACGGTCGCTGCGTCACAAGAGAAAGCTGCGGCATTGAGCGATGTTTTGGTAAGTGCGAATTCCAGGGTGCAGTCGCAAAGCCGGACTGATGGAAGTTCGACATCGAGCAGCGAACGAGTCGGTGAAAAGATTGGAGAACTGATGCAGATTGCTAAGTTAGTCGCCGCTTCGACTGGGGCGAGCGAGCAGCAAGTGGCGTCAGTGGCATTTGGCGGGACGTCCCACTTGGGTGTGGGGTTGCCCGGCGCCGTGAAGGGCCTATCACCAGTGGACGTTGGCGGGCGGATTTTCGCCGATGCTGGCAAGGACTATTCTGCATCCGCCCAAAAGCAGGATCAACGGATAGAGAGCACGCTCGGTAGTGAGGACAAGGCGAAATTCAAGGAATTTGCTGACATGGCCACCAGAAGCACCAGCACTGTAGCGTCAGTGCTTAGCGACCACCGAAACGGAAACGAAATATCTGCCCGTCTGGCGGAGAGCGTGGCACGTAGTGAGCGGGCCGAAGCAAGTCTGCGAGAGCAGACGGAGTTCTCGGAAAGTCTCTCAGCTGCGTACCAGCGGGGTGAGTCCATTAGCAAAGATCTGGCAAAAGATCCGCAGAACATCGACCTGTTCGAACAGCTCCTGCAAGGCGAACGTTCGGATAGCACGGCTGGTCTAATCAAGCTCGAATCGTTCCTTGGCAATGTCGCCCGGACGCCGGCTCGGATAACTAGCCCTGGTGGCCTACCTGCGTCGTTTAGTGACGTTAGTGATGAGTATTTGAAGGCTAGGGCGCAGCGCAAGGGTGGGGGGGATGTAAGTGAGGCGATGGTCGAATATCGACAGCGCGTCAAATCCGAGCCTCGTACGGGAACACAACGCCAGGGCAATCAGGATAAGGGTGGTGATAGCGTGGGTGTGCGGGAAGAGATCGCTCGCAAGGGCAGCGAACTGGCTCAAAAGGCGAGCGAGCGTGAAGAACGCTTCGACAATGAAAAGGTTGGAAGGACGGCGGAGAACCACGTATCCGCAGAGTCGTCTTTGCTTGAAAAAGCAAATGCTCAGGTTAAAGCGGACCCGGATGTGGTAGCGAGAAAGACTAAAGAGCTCCTGGAAAAGGTCGAGCAGAAATTGAAGTAAGCCTGCTATCTGCGAATGTGGCGATTTCGGTGGAGTTGAAGCCGCCCGTGGGAGTCAAACGCGCGCGAAGGGTGCCAGTCGTCCCAGCTATTGGCATCGAACTTGGCGGCACGTTCGTCGGGCAAAGAGGGCGGATGGCTAAGCATCCAGTCGATGCAGCGGAGAATGAGGTACAGAATGATCAAGACGGATGTAACGACTGTTCCAGCGATGAGTGCACGAGTAGCCAGGCCCGTCTGGACGAGGAGCCAACCTCCTACCATGCCGCAACTTGAAAGTAGGAATAGGTGTCTTAGGATGTTCATGTCACTACCTCTTGGAGGCCGAAAATGCGGATTCTACCTGTTGCATTGATTGCTGCTAGCTTTTCGTTCTGGCCCGATGCTCACGCTGTGTCGCTGGCCGGCCGAGCCACAGACGAGAGCGTGTGCGATCTTTCCCCCATGACCAATTATCGGCTGACCCGTAAGGTGTTCGTGCCAGCTAGGACGCGCGGCGCGGGTGAAATTTACGCTCGTCTCGCGCTTCAATTTGTTACCACTGAATGCAAGAATGGGCAGCTCCTCATACTACACACGGAGTACGGCAGAGCAGACGACGACAGCGCATTTCGCCAAGTCAGCCATGAGCTCTGCAATATCTCCGATGTCCAACGCGAACCGACGCCGACATCCGACTATCCGCATTCGTTTCAGATTAAATGCCGGATCCAGAAAATGCAAGATGCCAAAGACCGACTTGCCGCAGCCGAAGCGAAGCAATCCGTGGACGAGATGATCCGCACCCGCTCGCCATGGATCGAGTCAGATAGGCAATCGGACAGTGGACTTCAGCAGGACGGGAAAAACGAGTGTCCGAAGAAGCTTACCGTTGGCCAGGTCCTGTTCGGGATGGGCGGAAACTGCGGACGTGACTAGTGGAGAGCAGAATGGACGAGCAAAAACCGACGGGGATGCCCGCAGATACGCAGGCCTTGTTCATGCAGATGTGTATGGATCTGCATGCCCAACAACTGGCGCTGAGGGAAGAGCAGCGCGCGCTGGCGCGCGAACGCAGATCAGAACGGCGCTGGAATCTCGGGTTTAAGACCGTGCTGGTGCTGGGGCCGATCGCGGCAGGCGCTGTCTTCCTGGCCGGCTATTCCGGTGTGTCGTTCGGTCCGTTCAACGATGCGGTTGGCGTTGTGCACATCAAAGGAGAGATCGCCCAAGGCGCGCTCGCGGCGGCCGACAAAGTGGTGCCTGCTTTGGAGGACGCCTTTACTAACAAGCGTGTGAAGCATGTGGTGCTCGCGATCGATAGCCCTGGCGGCTCGCCCGCCGAGGCTGAGAGGATCAATTCGGCGATCGCGCTACTGAAGCAGAAATACCCCAAACCGGTCACTGCGGTGATCGGAAACGTCGGCGCTTCGGCCGCCTACATGAACGCCATGCAGGCGGATCGCATACTGGCGGGGAAGTACAGTCTGGTGGGGTCCATCGGCGCCATCATTGCACCATGGCAGCTGGACCGAGCGATCGCCCAGATACACGTCAGCCAGCGGGTGTACGCATCCGGCAAGTTGAAAGCGTTCCTCAATCCTTTTACCCCGCTGTCGAAAGAGTCCGACGCGAAAGCCTGGAGGCTTGTGAACGACGTGGGCGCCGTGTTCGTTGGCGAGTTGAAGGCGCGCCGTGGGCATCATCTCAAAGCGGGGACCGACTACGGCACTGGCGAAGTGTGGAGTGGTATCGAAGCGAAAAAGATCGGGCTCGTCGACGAGATCGGCAGTCTGGAGGATTTGCTGAAGACAGCGCCCGGTCTGAGGCAATTTGACTTCGGACCACGTGAGCCGTCCATGACGCACTTCGCCACTGCTCTCGGAAGATCGATAGCCGAAACAGTCGTCGACTCCGGACGAACTGCCGGTTGGCAGCTTCGATGAGGTGAACTGGTTCATACTTGACCTAGCACGCGATGTCCGACTGGCGACTGGCGACCCGCAGCAGCCGCCCCAAAGCAGATAGTCATCAGAACGCTGACAACAGCCGTCAATGCCTTCACCTGGCCCATTGACAACAATTACTTGCTGCGGCCGGAAATCAGGTTCGTATTGATCCACGATACCACGTCCGTAACCGCGAAGCCGCGTTGGCTATTGAACGTGCCACGCTTGTCCCAAGCGACACCCCGACCTTGAGCGAAGGCTGCACGATACTTGCGCATCATATTGTTCGGATCGCGTGCGAGTTCGTCCAGCAAATACTCTTCGCTCCAAACCGATCGGCCAAAGGGGCGGCCTAGGGAGGACTCCAGTTTGTCCGCAACTTCGCCATAAGTCACGGTGTCGCCGGCCAGGAAGACAATCTCATTCCGGATTCGAGGTATAGCGAACAGCACCTCGGCAGTCAGCGCTCCAATATCATCGGGAGTTGTTAGCGTCACAGCGGTGTCTAGGCTGCCCAGTGCATGGACTAAATTTCTTTGCAGGTCTACAACGCCGAATTCGGGCTCGAACAGATAGCTCATAAACATGCCGGTTGAGATAATGACCCACTCGGTCACGTGCTGACTGCGCAAAAGCTCACGCACGTCCAACTGTGCGTCGAAAATGTCCTGCGGACTCCCCCGTCCGATCACGTCAAAATCGACGCCGAACTGCCATGGAAAATACGTTGGAATTCCCGCCTGCAAGGCAGCGCGCGCCAACTTCATTGGCGTGTCGACGCCAGCCGCGTAGCCAGCGCAACCTACGACGGTGTCATAGCGCGCGAATAGCACGGCGAGCTCATCGATGGAGCTCTTGACCAGATCGCCTAGGACGATCTCAATCCCAAGATCCCGAATCTCCGCGATATCACGCTGCTTGTCCTCGTAGTTTGACTCAACGGCACTTGCACGCAGCAGGACGCTGACCTTCACCCCACTGATCGACTTCGCGCGGTTCGCGAGACTGCGCAGCACCGGCAGGCCGAGTTCACCGGCGCCGAGCACGAGAATGTTTTGAGACATGGCGTCAGGATCTGCTGGGTTCATCATAAGTGGTACAAGCTGTTGGCGGACTTGATCGGACATTATTGATTCTCCTGTGAATTTGATAGCTTCACTGTAGCGATTGCCGCGATGCAGAAAAAGTAGCACTGGAGGTTTTCAACATTCGAAAAATCCGAATAATCATGAGTTATAGTTCCATTTTCGCTAATCGCATGAGGGCAACACATGGACCGCGTACAAGCAATGCAGGTATTTCTTCGCGTGGTCGAAAGCGGAAGTTTTATTCGTGCAGCGGGGACGCTAGGCTTACCGGCGTCATCAGTGACCGGCATCATCAAACGGCTGGAAAAACATTTGCGGGCACGTCTGCTCAACCGCTCCACCAGAAACCTTAGCTTGACACCAGAGGGCGAGCGATACTTTCACCGCTGCCGCGAGATACTTGACCTGATTGACGACACGGAATCCAGCCTGCACGGCTGCGCTGAGCACCCGCAAGGGAGAGTGCGAGTGGATATGCCTGGCGGAATCGCGCATGCCGTGGTCCTTTCCCAGTTGGCGCAATTCCAGGCGCGGTATCCGGATATCTATCTAATGATCGGCATAAATGATCGTCAGGTGGACTTGATACAGGATGGCGTCGATTGCGTGATCCGTACAGGTAGCCTCCACGACTCGACGCTGGTCGCGCGCCGCCTAGGCGAGTTGCGCTGGATCACCTGCGCGACACCATCCTATCTAAATCAACAGGGCATTCCCGAAAGTCTGGAGGATTTGCAACGCCACCGCGCGGTTCACTACTTTTCCAGCACGACTCGGCGGACGGGTGAGCTGCATTTCGCGGAGGGCGGAGACAGGGTTGCTGTGCCGGTTGCCGGCACGGTTGCTGTTAACGAGACTGGGCTGTACATCAAACTGGGCCTAGCCGGAGGCGGCCTGATGCAATTGGCTGAGATTTTGGTGGCCAACCATTTGCGCAGCGGAGACTTAGTCGAGGTACTGGCCAACATGCGACCGGAACCCGTGCCGGTGTCGCTGATCTACCCTCATCACCGCTTTCTCTCGCCGGCCATGCAAGCGTTCGCCGATTGGACCGCCGAGCTTTTCAGCAATGTCTGCTAGTGGCCGATCTCTGCCGATTGTACTCGATGGCGAGTTGTGCTTTAGCGATCAGGCCTCCGACGATCCACAGCTGCGGTTCAACCAGAAAACTACGGGCTACGCCTGGTACTCGGCTCCACAGTGGATGCAGACACACCGCTTGCGCAGCACAACATTCACCACTACACCTGCCCAGCATCGAGCCCGAGACTGCCGAATCGAGACTGGTAGGAAACAGGCGGTGGTACGTCACGCGTCCGCAGACGGGCCAAAAAGTTCAAGTGACGCCGCGATTTCGTTGGGATTCGACTGCGAACCTTCGGTTGGGTTCAGCTGCCCTTCGTAGAATGGGGAGCTGTCACGCCGACTCTGCGATAATAGGCCTGCGTAGGCGAGCGTTCGGAGCCTGCTTACCCGTTTGACCCCTTTGGCGAATTGCATCAGCTCGTCATACAGGGGAGGGTTGTCCGCGCGGTCGAGTTCGAAGTTGATTCGCAGTGCCTTGGCCATGTCATTCTCCGGTGCCTACATCGCCGGTTTGCTCAGCGCCGCCGACATGGACTTCCGTGCCGGCGGCCAGCGCATTGGCCAGGTCCATCCCGGCGTACTGAAAACCTTTGACATTGGCAAAGATCGGGTCCTTCAGCTCATGGATCGTGTGGCGCGGGAACGCTGCTTTCAATGCCGGCTTGTAGAAAAACGCGCCGCCGCCCACCAAGATGATGTTCCTGATGTCGCTGGCGTCGCCGACGTAGTGCAGCATCTCCGCGACAGCCTGCTGCGGTATTTTCTGCGCCAGCGGCAGGTGTCGGGTAAGGTCGTATTCCTGCTGGAAGACCACCGGTTTTTTTCCAGTCCGTAGCGCCGCGTCCACGATCTCGAATTCTCGGAAGTGCGATCCCGTGTTGCGGCTGATCCCTTCAATGATCGTCTGGAGGACATCCTGCATTCCGCGCGGGACCGAGTTGCTCCGCTTGTCGATCTGCTGCATGCCCTGGGTGACCAGCCAGTCGAACGTGCGCCGGCCAGGGTCGACAATCAGACTTCGCTCCTTGCGCAGCTGGGCGACCTTGCTGTGCGTCAGCCCGTAGTACATCAGGGCTCCGGCAGGCTGCGCGATTGCCTTCACGCGCGCCACGCGAACGCGCCGGCCTTTGACCAGTTCGTGTTCGCCGGTTAGCCGGCGCTCCAGGGCGCTGACCAGGGCTTTGATCTTGAAGGTGGCCACGGGAAGGCCGACGACGAGAAGGTCGATGTGCTCGACGTGCATGTAGTGCAGGGCGCCCAGCAGCAGCGCCAGGTATTCCGGCGTGTCGCAGTAGCGGTCGTGTTGCAGCACGTTCGCATTGAAGACGTCGGCCGCCAGGTGCACGTCCGGCCCTACCTCGTACACCAGCCCTCCCGCAGGAATGCCGATGGTTTTGCGGCGAGTGCCCCACGCTTCGGCTTCCAGCGCGCCCTCCGACGGATGCGCCTGCGAAGGGAACATCTCGCAGCGCAGGTCTCCATTTCTGACTGCGGCGACGAATTTGGTGTTGCCGCGCCCGACATCCACGGCTCGTACGATGGGTTCCATGATTTTCCTCAATCCGTGTTTTGAAACAAGAATATGGACTGACGAATTTCTCGTCCACGTGGAAACGGCCGCTTTTGTTGGGCCTTTTGCCGTCGGAAGCGGAAGGGCAGGGTTTCGGCATCGGGTGGGCGAGTCGTGCAGCAGGATCGCCGATGAACGCCGCTATGCTCCGCGCTCGCAAAGCGTGCCGGCCAGTTCCCGGCTCGCGGTGGGGAATGGGCCGCGACGCGCCCGGCGGGTCTTTTCCGGCAGTCGTCATCCCAACTTTACAATCAGAGGCGATCGACCAGGCGGCATCCTTCCGGGGCAGGATCTTCTTTTGCGATGCTTACAAAATATTTTGCGCATAAATCGACAATTTTTCGATCCCTCCGCAGCCCTTGACAACCGTGCATCCGCCTCCTATTCTGCCAGCACTGTCCGGACCCGCTTCCGTGAACATCGAGTTCTGAATGCGGCGCTGGCTTGCGATACGGTCCGTTGCGGTCGTTACCCGTCTACTCGGCGATGCCGATGTCATGTTCGCGCATCGATGCGCTGATTGCGGTTCGTTGCTGCCTCAATGAGGCAGGGACGCCGCTGTTCTCTCTGTCCATTTTCTTGTAAATACGGGTGACTTCACCCAGGAATGCGTGGTCCGGCTTCGAGGCCCGCCTCGCGCAGCACGTCCATGCGGACGTGTCCGAACAGCACCGGCAAGTCCGGCTGCATGGGAGCGGCGATGCCGTCTTCCGGATTCTCCATACACCCCTTGGCTCGTACGGCCACCGCGCAGGCGGTGCCTTGTTGTGACGCCGCCGCGAGAAGCGACGGACAACCCGGTACGTACGGCAGCACGAAGCGGCCTGGTGGTAGGGCCGGGGATAACCGTGCGAGGTGGTGCGGCGTGTTTTATGCGGCGATGCCCGCCACGTGATGTCCTTGCTGCGCACTGCGCGGCACCGTCCGCCCAGGAGGCGGGACATGAGGCAGAAGGCGAAATCCGCTGTCCATGTACATGCTCATTTTTACGACACCGTAGTTATCCAACTCCATGCGGCGGGACCGGCCGCGCATGGTCTTTGAAAATCCGGGACTTGCCGCGCATGGCCCGTGCGGCAGGATGGGTGTGCGGGCCGCATGGGGCGCCAGCCGGCAATGGAGGCGCTTTCGTCAGGCAGGATTCGCAAGAAGCAGGAGGTAACGGCACATGGGAAAGACTGACGACTGGCGTGGTCGTCTTGCCGCGATCATCGACCGGCACAACGAAATGCACGCGTTCCGCAACAAGGTCGTCGCGCACAGCACGCGCGAAGCGCGCCGCCAGGCGCTGTTCCGGATGTTCGGTCTGCTGCGCCGGCTCGGCTACACGGCCTCGCCGGACAACTTGGGCGAGCGTCATGTCGCCGCCTTGGTCCGGTATTGGTGCGCCGACGGGGAGGAGGGCGGACGGCTGCGTCCGCAGCCATGCAGCGCCGCCTACATCCAGCAGCAGCTGTCCATTCTGCGGGTATATGCCGGCTGGGTCGGCAAGTGCGGCCTGGTCCACGAGGCGCAGGCTTATGTGAGCGATCCGGGTTTGGTGGCCAGGAGATACGCGGCCGCGTCCGATCGCAGCTGGGAAGGCGGCGCCGTGGATCCGTGCACCTTGATCGATCGGGTGGCGGTGATTGACCGGCATGTTGGCCTGCAGCTGCGGCTCATGCTGGCCTTTGGCATGCGCCGCAAGGAAGCGGTGATGTTCTGGCCGCATATGGCAGAGGTGCCTTCCTACGCGCTCCCCGAGGGCCACCCGGCCGCGCTACGCTTCGTCAGCTTCCTGCGCGTTAAGCGCGGCACGAAGGGTGGGCGCCTTCGCTACACGGCGGTGCGCAGCGACGAGCAACGGCAGGCGCTGGAGGAAGCGCGGTCGATGGTGCGCAAGCGCTGCGGCCACATCGGTGCGCCTGGCCTGTCGCTGAAGCAGTCGCTGGACCGCTTTTCCAATGTGGTGCGCAGCGCTGGCCTGACGCGCAATGATCTAGGCGTGACCGCGCACGGCTTGCGTCACCAGTTCGCCAACGACTTGTACTTCGAGCTGGCGCAGGTTCGTTCCCCGGTGCGTGGCGGCGATCCGTCCCTAGACCCTGCCGTGCGCCGCGACGCCTATCGCCAGGTCGCCGAACAACTTGGGCACCACCGGCCGCAGATCAGCACCGCTTATCTTGGATCGGTACGCACGAGAGGAGGGAGGAACGATGCGTGACGACGCATGGAAAGGGAATAGCGCGCGCCAGCGGCTGGGCGGCAAGGCGTACCGTCGGGGCCACCGGCGCCGGATCGGCTGGGACGCGGCATGGGCGGCGCGCTTTAGGCGCTGGGGCGCCGCGCTCGGGAGACTGGCGGTTCGCTGCCTGTCGCGCCTTGTGAATGCCGCACGGTTATTTCATATGCCGGGTCATATGCGAAACGTCCGCCGCTCGCGGAAGGTACTTCGCACAGTGCGGGGCTTCAAGGAGCCCGACTCCCATGCGCGCAGCTTGGCGTACTTGCGGGCGGTTGATCCGCTGGTATTCGAGGAGGTGGTGATGTCGGCGCTGGAGGACGCGGGTCTGATGGTGTTGCGCGGCAAACGGTACAGCGGCGACGGCGGTGTCGATGGTGCGGTATGGCTGCCGGGCCTTGGCTGGCATGCGGTGCAGTGCAAGCGCTACCGGGGGCGCATTTGCCTCGCGCATGTCAGTGCGTTCGGCTACGCAGTTGCGAGAGGGGAGTATGACGGCGGGTTGTTTGTCCACACCGGCCGAAGCGGCGGTGGCCTGTATCCTCAATTGGACGCCTGCTATATCGGTTTGCTGAGCGGGGATCGGTTGCTGCGGCTGATGCTGTCTCGAGTACTGGAGTATCGAGTTCGGGGTGGAAACTGAAACGTGAGGGCTGGTAGGCCGTATGAAGGTAAGACCGATGCGGCTGGTTTGGATCGCTCCTTCTCTGCCAGCGTTCGGGTTCGCGATCGGCCCGTTACACCAAGAGCGTGGTCAAAAGTGCAGTGCCAGGGAGGTCAGCCGATCATCCCCTTCGCTCCAATGCACAGATTCCATTGGCCCTCAGGGTGTTGCACTTGTCGGAGCGCGTGCCACGCCCTATCACAGCGTTCCACAGACGCTTGCATGACAAAAAAATATCTGTTCATTTCAATGCGGACCGGTTATCGTGCGGCAACCGTACACCTTCAAGTCAGGCGGCACCGGTACGGATCTAAAACAAGAGGCGGTGATGTACAATTTCAACGCGAACGTCGCAATGGCAGACATGGACCCAGTCTGGCGCCGCCAGATTACCGCTGATCTGGCTGGCGGGCACATCCATCATGTCCAGGAACTTGCGTTCCCGCCCGAATGCAACCTGGTCGACGTGGGCATTGCAGATGAACCGGACTATTGTGCGGTGTATGTGACGGCCGCCACGAACATTCAACTGGAAATTGTCCTGTATTTGCCGGACCTGTCGGCGAGAATTCCGCCGCCAGCGGTGGATAGTGAAATTTCATTGCACTGTACAGTCGAAACACTCCGCATCAAGACCTCCACAGTCAACGGCGCGCCAAATTCCGGCGCAAAGGTGCGCAGACCCGCCGAGCAAAACGACACCTTCTGCGACGCACTGGATCTCCAGCTGCCGACCCGGGTATTAAGTGTCGCCGGACAGGTGATGACTTGCGAGGTTACGCTGGAGGCCAGATGGACGGAAAAGATCGGGGTGGTCTTTGTGAGCCTGTGCCAGTTCACGTGGCAGGGCCCGGTAGGAGGCCCTTCGGGCGGCCACGGGGTCGATGACCCGATGATGCCGTGCGAGCAGCCGAACAAGCGGCAAAAGGCGAACGAGGCTGGTGATGCGCGGATTGCGCGCGTAGTGGCGCTAGACCGGGAGCTGCGCGTGGCCCTGCTGCGCCTGGTCGACGTGCCGAACCAAGATTTGTTGCCTCTGAACGGCGTGCCGCGATTCGTTCCGTTCGCATCGTACCGGCACTTGCTGCACGCCTGCCTGTGGGCGAATCAGTCGTCTCAAGCGGATATCGATTCGCCGCACGGGCTGGTATACCAGATTGTCCAGAACGTACGGGAGTACCACGGCCGCTGGAAGTATGGCTACATGCCTGCGCTGTTTCACTCGCAGAAAAAGATTCAGCCGATACCGTACCCCACCGACGACGTCGCCGCGCCGAGCTACGACGTACGTAATGAAGGATGGAACGTGCTTGACAATCCCGATGGTGGGCGTGTCGGCGCCCAGTGCAACCAGCTTGCCACATTGTATCTGGATGTGCTCGGCACGCTGGGCTTCAAAACGGGCGAAGTAATCGATTTGGAGCGGATATATACCGTGCACAACGGCACCACGACAATCCGCCACATGATGAAGGGTTATTCCGTACATGGCTTACTTTGCGTCCAGTTCGCCAGGGTGGATTGGTGCTACGATTCGACCATGAGCGTGCCGCCGGTGCGCTGGTACAACACGCTGGCGGAAGCCAAACAGCACAAACCGTTCATTAAGTTTGACGGCGACACCTGGCGTTATTTGACATACAAGGGCCATGCCGTGCCGGAAGTGCTGGCGGCCGACCATAGTTGCCGGCCCCTGGTTGTGCATCTGCCGACCGATGGCGCAGGTACATCGCGCGCCGGTGGTATTTGGCATCCGGGCAAAGGGCATATTCCGTATTCCGGCCCTGGACAGCCACGCGACGGCTCGGCGGATTTAACTGAAGCCGCGTTGGAACAGCAATTAGACAGATTGCGAATCGAGGTCATGTGCGACAACAACCCCAGCGAGGGGTACTGGGTGGACGGCACCCTGCATTTCATCGTGCCGCAGCTGGGTGTTGCCGTGGTCGCGCGCGCCGTCAAGTCGGGCGGCGGCGATCTTGGGGCGGTCAAGTGGCAGGTTGATGGCCGGCCGGCTGGGGTTGGCGTTAGCGCTGAGGTCCCACGAGCGGCGGCGGCGCGCCTCGAACTTGTGGCTTCGCTCGGAGCCGAAACTTCCAGCGTGGTTGTGTGGGTGGTGTGGGCGCAAATGAAGATACAAATCACCGGGACGCTGCCGGCAGACTGCCCGCAGGATATCGATTTCAAGCACGCCAAGGCGACCCCGCCAACTGACGAGTTGCGCCAGCTGGGCGTTCTGGCAAAGCGGGGTTGCGCGGTCGGCCGGATGGTTGCCATTGCGGCTCTGCAACCGGCGGAGGTGCGCCAAGTCAAATCGGCGCAGTGGAAAATGCGCAGGACCATCCCGGATGAGTGGACTGAGCGGGATAACCATGTCGATGCCCGCGATATCAGACTGAATCGTAACGATCAGCCTGAACCGAATACTAGAATGTATAACAACCAGCCGACGCTGCTAGGCAAACTTTATCTGTGCGATGCGCCCAGCATGGAGCTTGATGGCGCGGCTATTGTTTGCAAGACCCGCATGCAGTTCGACCAATGGCTGGAATTGGAAGGCCTTGTCTTTTCGAACCATGCTGACTGGACATACTGCGGAGCAAAGCATAAGGACTGGCGGTCGCCGAAAGCCAAGCTGTGGGTGGGTAATCATGCATGGGACGGCGACGAAGGAGACTTGGCATGACGCTAATAATTCGCGACGCGCAGATTCAGGTATTCCGCGCCCGCGCGCGTAACGTGTTCATCGAGCGCATGGCCGCCCAGTTGCGGTGCGATTACCCGGCGCGCTTTACTGCGACGGATACAGTCCAACATGCCCACGAGGGGGACGAGGCGTTCGCTTTCGTGCGCGCGGCCCTGACCCACGCATTAGAGCTGAACCTGACCAGCGAACGTTGCTGTAACCTGTACATCCGTTTGCTGTTGCAGGTCGGATGCCAGCAGGGCGAGGATCCATTGCCGGATGCGATTGCTGGGGTGCTGGCGCGGCACGAGATTGCCCCGGAAGAGCGGCTAGCCCAAGCCTATGCATTAGCACGGCGGAGACCGACGCGGCAAGGGCATCGTATACTGAGTACCCTGGAATCCAGTCCTGTCTGAATGGTTCTGTCGTTGGTTCTTAAAGGGTGAGGCCGAGGCGTTAATTAAACAATATCAAAAACAATCTAGTGTCATCGAACTCAAACTTGGAGGATTTGGAAAGATGGTGTCCCTAGGAGTGGTGCTGTAGATGGCTCACACTTTGTTCTTATCAAAGGCGAGAACTACATCGAATTCATTTTCGTAGTCGCTCTCGATTTCGTCAATTGCCGCGAGAAGGTCTTCGTGCGACATCACCTCCCCATTAAGTCGTATCACAGTCCCTGCAAGCTTTTTCTGAGTTGAATATAACGTGTAACTGCCGTCTGGCGACAAAATTGGCCTGCCAAAGATGATCATAAAGACCCCAACCCACATATCTCCTACCGGTGTGGTGAGGAAATTCAAACATGCCCATTCCCTAACAAGGTTAGGCAGCTTTTCACTGCGTGGAATGATTATCTTAAAAGCACTTGGCTCTGAGCTCAGAACGCGATCCATTTCGATCATGCGAGAAGAGTAGTGTGAGGCTTGCTCCAATGAGATCTCTACGGAATTTTGGATGTCGAGAAGCGCAAGAATCCTAAGTCCAGCTTCGATCGCCTCTTGCTCATTTTTTAGTTGAAAGGTCATTCCAGGGCTAATCATTTCGAGCGAAAGCAAGGATTTGCAATCGACTACGAAATCAATATAAGTCCGCTGTCCCTGGGTGGATACCAGTGCTAAGAATTTGAGGTGACGACTCAGTTCCCGAAGCTCGCTCTTTTTTCCGTGGAGCGTTAATCCTGGCGCGTTAGTTAGTTGAAGTCCTTGAGTTAAATCGAAGGGATTGAAAACTAGATCAAAGAAGTCACTGACGATCCTGGCTTTTCTTTGCTCTTTGTTAACCCATCCGTTAAAGGGAGAAGAGAACATCTTCACGGGAAATACAAACGATGGCCCGAGCCTATCGGTCTTGCATCTCAAAGTGCCTTCGCAAACAGGTTTTAGATCTGGCATTTCAAGTTTGACATGCCGATCACGTCGATAGGGTGTAGGGCTTCTTTTCCCAAATCTCTTCTTATAGGTAACGAATTCCGAAATATCCGCTGCCTCTGCTAAGCCCAAGGACATATCCACTAACTTAGCTATGTTCTCTGGGCCTTCCGCAGTGATGACAATATCCGCAAATCCGTCTTCGAAACCAACCATCCTCAGATACGAATTCTTTTTTGCGACATACTCAGCCATGCCATTTCCTACATACTTTCGCATTCTAGAGAAAAGTACCTCTCCAGATACCTCGGGCAACAGGTGGCTGTCATCATAATGGACTGTGATGGTCTTTTTATGCAGGAGGTGGCGTTGACCTTTCTGCTCGACGTCATTCACCCGGCTTAGAATCTTACGAATCATTGGTTCATCAACATGGCGCAGAAAGACTCTTTGCGCTGACTCTTTTCCGTCAAACTCAATAAACACGTAGAAGGAAGGCATGGGCGTTGTTGCCAGCCGGTGCAAGTTGGAGAGTTTGATTGCCAGCTTCCGATCACGGCCGTCCGTCGACTTAACTTGCGCCTTGCAAGTAAATGCGGCTTCGTGAATATCGGATAGCATCGACCCATCGTCTTTGAACCCCTCGAACTCCATGAGAAAATCCCAACCATCTCTGTCTACACTAGATGGATTTGCAGTAACTCCAACACTGGAGCACCACAAACTAAAAGCACTTTCCCCCATCCTGCCTAGATCTCTTGTGACCATGCTCAATTCCAGCCTTAAACATTAAGTATTTTTGTTCTTATTCGAACCGTGTGATGGTTGTATTTAATGACAACGAGGGGGTACCTCGACTCTTAGGATGGTTTCGCTTGTCGGAGCGGTTTGGCTTTGTTAACGAGGGGTAGTATGCCCAAAACATCATTTAATCAAGAACGTCGTCTTGTCCTGACCATTTAACCAGAGAGGAGCTCGCCCACGGCCCGTCCAAGTCGCTCCCGACACAGAATCCTTGTATTTCGCTGCTACAGGGTTGGTCGTCTTTGCAGGCTTCGATTTGCCCGTCAAGTCAGCTAGAGTAAGTCCATGTACCTTCATCAATTCAGCTATCTGAGCCTTAGCAGCTGAAATTTCCTTGGAGCGGACAGCTTCGGCTTGCTTTTGCAGTTCAGCGATTTGTGCTTGAATTTGGGAATATGAGGGCACGGTTTTTCCTTGGTGAGTGGCGAAATGGGCTATTGCAACAATTTACCATAGCAGTTGCTTCATGTGCAATTTTGATAAATCGTTGGATGCTGCCGGCGTCGCAAGGCAACAGGTTTCGAGCGCTTTGGCGCAGGTTGCGGACCATAAAAGGCTAGTTAAAAATAGGACAACAAATTGTGGACGCGGGATCTATACCGAGTTACTCTTGTAAAACCTTTAACAGGAGGAATAATGCGCCGATACTTGACTTGCTTGCTACTGGTAAGCCTCTGCTCGCTGGTGTCAGCGCAACCCCTGCGGGTGGCCAGCTGGAACCTTGGCTGGCACGTGGCAACCGCCGAACTACCCAACTGGATAGACAAGTGCGCGCGGTCGTACGTTAAGAATCCGGGCACCAAGCGATGGGATCTCGCCCCGGCCGGCGCCGTAGGGACAATCGGGTGGATGATCAAGGAGTCGCGCGCGAGTCTCGAAGGGGTGGGCTTATCCGTCATGCCGCCGTGCGGTGTTTACCAAAACGGCGCCTACGAGGGGATTGCGGTCACGGCGCCGGCGTTCGCCAACCGCCTGCGCCAGATCGACGGTATCATCAACGACGCGGTCAAGCCCGACGTGATCGCTTTTCAGGAGGTTTCGGGTACCGCTGCCGTGCGTGAGGCCCTTGGTAAAAACGCCGGCGAGTACCACATCTGTTCATTCGACGACCAGCACAAGGTGCAGCGGCTTGCATTTGCCTGGCGTAAAACCCTCGGTGCTCCGGCTGAGCCATGCAAGGTGTTCGCGCCCCTATCTCTCCCTGAGCTAGACGCCGACAATCAGGTGCGCCCAGCCCTGACGGTGGGCCTTCGCCTGGGAGGTCAGTTGGTCAGGTTCATGACGGTGCACCTCAAATCCTCCTGCGTCAGTGGGCTGCATCGCGGCAAGCTCGATGACGCCAGCCTGGACGCGTGTGTGACGCTCCAAAAGCAACTGCGGCCGTTGGAGGCGGCAGTGGAGGATCTGTCGGCCGGCGGCGCGCAGTTCGTCGTGCTGGGCGACTACAACCGCAATCTGTGGCATGACCAAAACACGGTAGAGGGCGCCGAAGCAATCCGCTCGGACGGTGAACGAGATTTATCCAAGGTAATGGCGCAGGGGGTTACAAGCCGCAATCTCTTCCGCGAAGTGTTCGACGCCGCGCCAGGCGGCTCCGTCAAGCTGATTCACTTGCGTTGCAGCGCGGACCCGGCTATCCAGAGCCTGTGCGACGCGTCGAAGACCAGGCTTTTAACCAAGGAGGAGGGGAAGGCGCTGTCCGCTCCGCTTGCGCTGGGGTGCCGCAACCCCATCGGCCTGGATCATTTCGTAGTCTCCAGTGCACTTGCAACAAAAGTTGTGTCTGCAGAGAAGATCCCGCTGGGCAAGCTTGGCGCCAGCAAGGGGCCGATCGAAGGCAAGCCCGATCCCCTGCTCGCGGTATCCGATCACTGCCCCATCGTCATGACCATCAATCTGTGAGGCGCGCATGAAACTAAATATCCTCACCCGTGAACAGCTTGTGAGCTGGCTGGCCGATCCACAGCCGGCGGTGTTTTTAAAGGTCGACTTGCTGGCGGACTCGGCACAGGTCGCGGTGGCTCCGCTCGCAGGCTGCGCGTTTATCGGTTGCATGATGGATGCGGACCTTACCGGCAAGGCGGCCGCAGCCGGTTGCGTGATCCTGCCGCCGTTGCCCCGCTTGGACGCCGCTCCCTTCGACCCCTATACCATCGCGCTATACACGCCCGAGGAGCTGTACAGCGGCTACGACCCGCACGATCCGGCAACCGGGGAAACGTATTTCGACCGCCGGGTCTATCTCACATACATGGACGCCAGCAAGCAAATCCTGGCAGTGCCGTTCGACGTAATGCTGCTCAGGCGGTTGCACGACGCGACCGTCGGCGCGGCGCTGGAACCGATCGTCGAGCAACACGGCGACAAGATCGTGGCCATCATGGGCGGTCACGATCGCTCGCGCAAGGACGCTATTTACTCGCAAGTGGCGCGGATGGCTCTGACCCTGAGCCAAGCGGGCTATACGATCGCGACCGGAGGCGGTCCCGGGCTGATGGAGGCGGGTAATCTGGGCGCTTATTGCGCCGGCTTTGCCGATCCGGATGAAACGCTGGCCCGGACCCTTGATGCACTTGCGCTGGGCAGCTTTGATCCGATAGCCCCGCAGTGGGACGTTTGGCTAAAGGAATGCTACACGGTGTGGAAGGCGATGGGCAAGCCGGCTGACCAGGCCAAGTCGCGCAGCCTGGGGATCCCCACCTGGTTCTACGGTCACGAGCCTCCCAACGTGTTTTCCACGGACATCGCCAAGTACTTCGAGAACAGCGTCCGCGAGGAGGGCCTGCTGGGGATTGCGCGGGCAGGCGTGATCTACGCGGAAGGCAATGGAGGTACGGTGCAGGAGATCTTTCAGGACGCCTGCCAGAACTATTACCGCAACTATGGCAAGTCCAAGAGCCCCATGGTGCTGTTCGGCAGCGACTACTGGAACCCGGACGAAATGGTGTTCGACAAACCCAAGACCGACAAGCGCAAGAAAGTTTTTCCGCTACTCAAAAAGCTCGCCACCGAGAAGGGTTTTTTTGATTGTGTCCACATTACCGACAGCGCCGACGAAACCATTAACTTTATTGTTAACCACCCACCCGCGCCCTGAGCAAGGCCAACAATGACGCCAATATCAGAGGCCACGGTTGCCAGCGTGACAAGTACGGCTCGTTGCCTCTCTTCCTGGCTGCTCTCATTTTTTTTCGGTGCACGCTGCGTGCGCCTTCTTTGAAATCGGCGCGCAGCGATGCAATGGTGGAAAGGGTCACTGTGGGAATGGTTCCTACCTGTAATCGTCGGAGGCTGTTGGCGGCGTGAGGCAACAGGCTCGGCGCTGGGTGACGACTCGTTGAGCTACGAGCCGTCCTCGCTAACACCATTCGGCTTGCTTTCCGCATTCGAGTTACCCGAGCCGCATTTCACTACGATTGCTCATACTGGATCGACGCTCTTTTAACCGAATTTGGTTCGTCCAGGCAGCACGCGATAATGGGTGGCACGCGGTGCCTTCCAGGTGCTGCATCCACCATGTTTCCGGTGCATTTCGGCAGCTTTGCAGAGGCTGTCGCCAGGAGACGATACGACGGTGGCTTGTTTATTCCCCCCGGCCGCAGCGGTGCCGGGTTGGATCCGGAGTTCGATGCAGGGGCAGGCAATTTACTGAGGGTGACCGGAGGTGGCGGTCGAGCCGGCCTCGGACTCTGACGTATAGGTATCACCTGCGACAGGAAATTCCGCTGCGCCCTCTAGACCTTCGTCGAATCGCCGGCTTGTATAGATCGGCAGAGGTTTCAGAGCCGACATCGCGAAGCTATCTCGAGAGTTTCGAATACGGCGCACCGTTGAAATACATCCTCTCCCGGCAATTGGCAGCCGAGGGCCGCTGCGGCAAGCGGCCCGGCTCTGTATGCAGGTCGCCGCATTCGCTACGAGTTGGGGATTTTTTTTTCGTATGGGAGCGGAACTAGTGTCGGCAAGAAATTAATCCCCGCGCCGGGGGCGACGGTTCTGTGGCGTAGCGTGCGGGAAGACCGTAATCCCGGCAATTTTGGCTGGTCTGAATGCCATCCTCGCCGGCGATCGGGCCATGTCTTCAAACACGTGCCAGCCCCGGCATTGCCGATGGTTCGGGGTCGACAGAGGAACCGAAAAGCCTGGCCATTTCCGCACCCGGATCCGGGCTGCGCAGGAAGGCCTCGCCAACCAGGAATGCGTGAATGCCGGCCTTGCGCAGCAGCGAGACATCGCCGGGGGTGCGGATACCGGATTCGGTGACCAGCAACCTGTCCGGGGGAATGCTCGCGTGCAGGTCGATGGTTGTCTGCAGGCTGGTGGCGAGTGTGCGCAGGTTGCGATTGTTGATGCCGACCAGCCGCGTACGGAGCCGTAAGGCCGCATCCAGTTCGCGCTGGTCATGCGCTTCGACCAGCACGTCCATCCCCAGCGTGTGGGCCTGGCACTCCAGGTCGGCCATCAGTGCCGGATCGAGCGCTGCGACGATCAGCAGGATGCAGTCGGCGCCCCATGCGCGCGCTTGGTACACCTGATAGGGGCTGATGATGAAGTCCTTGCGCAGCACGGGTAGCGCACAGGCGCCGCGCGCCCTGCGCAGGTCGTCCGGCGTGCCGCCGAAGAACTGCGCATCGGTGAGCACCGACAGGCAGGCGGCGCCGTGGCCGGAATAGCCGGCGGCGAGCGCATCAGGCTGAAAATCGGGCCGCAGGAGGCCGGCCGATGGGGCAGTTCGCTTGATTTCGGCGATGACGCCGGGTTGGCCGGCTGCGGTTTTCTTGCGCAGGCTGTCGTGGAAGCCGCGTGTGCGGCGCTGTTCGGCGGGTGCTGATTCCACCTCGCGGCGTAAACTGGCCAAATCCTGGCGGCGACGGGCCTCTGAAATTTCCGCGCGCTTGACCGCGAGGATCCGATTCAATAAGTCGGGCATGGTGATGGGTCTCACTTAAGTGGGAACGGCCGCTTGCGCGGCCGGACTTTGAAACGCTGTGTGTAGAGGATTAAGGCAGGTATTGCCACTTGCCTTTGTCGAGCCTGACCATGACGACCGAACGCGGGTCGGTATTGAAGATATTTTCCGGCCGGAAGTTGTAGACCCCTTGCGTGCCGACCAGCTCGTTGGTTGACAGGAGTGAGTTGAGCAGCGCCGCGCGGAACTCCGGTGTGCCGGGCTGCTTCTGCGCCATCGTACGTTGTGCGGCATCCAGGAAGATCAGCCAGGCATCGAACGCGTAGGGTGCGAATGCATCGGTCGCCTCGGCCTGGAACGTCTTCTTGTACGCGTTGCGGAAATCGAGCGAGATCTTGCGCGAGGGGTGGTTGGCGGGCAGCTGGTCGGCCACCACCACCGGTCCCGTGGGCGCGTACAGGTTGTCCAGCGACGGACCGCCGACACGGATGAAGTCGGGATTGATGATGCCATGGGTGCCGTAGATCTTGCCGCGATAGCCGCGCGCGGCCAGTCCGAGGTAGGCTAGTGCGCCGGGCGTCCCGGAGGTGCCGCTCAGCACCGCATCCGGCTTGGCCGCGACGATCTTCAACGCCTGGCCCGTCACCGAGCTGTCGTTGCGTGCATATCGCTCATTGGTCACGACCTTGATGTTGTTCTTCTTCGCGGCGGCAAGCAGGGCGTCGTAGACGATATCGCCCCACGCATCAGAGAAGCCGATGTAGGCGACTGTCTTGACGCCGGAACGCTGCATGTGCGCGACGAGGGTATCGACCATCAGCGGCGTGGCTTGCGGCACGTTGACCATCCAGCCGCCCGCACCGGCGTCCGGCTTGACCTGCGCGACCGATATGAAAGGAACTTTCAGTTCCCGTGCCACGCCGGCGATCGCGATGCCGGAAGGCGTGCCGGCGGTGCCGATCAGCGCGTCGACATTGTCTTCCACAATTAGTTTGCGGGCGTTGCGCGCCGCCGTGGTCGGATCGGACGCGTCGTCGAGCTGCACGACCTGCACCTTCTTGCCGTCGATATCGGGCCGAAACGTCACGCCCGCCTGCAAGCCCTTCGAGTAGGGAATTCCCAGCGAGGATGAGGGACCCGACAGCGAGGTGATGAAGCCCAGCTTGAGGTCTGCGGCCCAGCCGAGCAATGGAGAGGACAAGACCGCAGCCAGCACGGCGGTTCGGATGAGAGAGCGGTTTTTCATGGTGCGGACTCCTGAAGTTAGTGGATCTTATCGTTATGATGACGGCGAATGCCCCGATGCTGCCGGGGCCGTCACGCCGGTTGGGCTTCTGCTTGCCGCGTAACACGGCGGAAAGTGCGATCGAAATACACCAGCGCGTCGGCCTGCTGGCGGATGGCGATGTCGTCGATCTGGGCGAAAATGACCGCGTGGGTGCCGACCTGCGCCACATCGACCACCCGGCCGGCCAGACTGACCAGGGCGTGCTCCAGGCGCGGCACGGCAGCGCCGTCGGCGATCCAGTTCGCGGCCTGGAACCGCTCTTCCATCGACAGTCCGCTCATGCCGGCGAAGTGCCTGGCCAGCTCGTCGCATTCGGCCGGCAGCACGTTGATGCACAGTTGCCGGTTTTGCTCGAATGCCGAGAGCGTGGTGCTGTTGCGGTTGATGCAGAACAGCAGCGTGGGCGGCGTATCGCTGACCGAGCAGACCGCCGTGGCGGTGATGCCGCAGCGCCCGGCCGGGCCGGCGGTGGTCACGATGTTGACGGCCGCCGGCAGATTGGCCATCGCTTCACGGAAGCGAAGGCGCAGGGCGTCGGGACCGGAATCTTGCGCCGGGGTTGGTGCGGTAACGGGGTTCATGGCTGTCTCACAGGAAACCGGGGAAGGGGGGAACACCGACCAGTACCGCGCCGGCGCCATCGTAGTTGCCGCTGCTGAGGAAGGCGTGCTGCGTGACGACC
This sequence comes from Massilia sp. NBRC 108631, assembly GCF_059704565.1. Taxonomy (NCBI): domain Bacteria; kingdom Pseudomonadati; phylum Pseudomonadota; class Betaproteobacteria; order Burkholderiales; family Oxalobacteraceae; genus Massilia; species Massilia sp. NBRC 108631. The sequence goes on along the minus strand of NZ_BAAKJE010000010.1, from coordinate 83,592 downwards.
ATCGAATCGCGCACGATCCGCTGCAAGGGATGCTTGCTGTAGATGGAAGCCATGCCGCCCAGGCGGTAGGCATCGCGCACCACGTCGGCGGCGGTTTGCGCGGCATGCGTCGCACTCAATTTCAGGGTGGCTACTTGTTCCGGCGAGGCGTCGTTGCCGGCGACGATGGCGTCGTAGACCGCTTCGGCCGATTCGTAGAAGTACGCCCGCGCGCTGTCGAACTGCGCCTGCGCCCTGGCCAGTTCGATGCGAAAATAGGCCCGGTCCGCCATGCGCGGCGCGCCCGTGGTGGTGACTTTGCCGGCCGACATATCGTTGACGATCGCCAGTGCCGAGCGCGCTAGGCCGATATTGACGGCCGCGTGCACCTGCGCTTGGTAACAGGTGGCGGGGTAGCGGTACAGTGGTTCATCGATGACGGCGCCGGTACCGCGCTGGAATGTCCAGTCGTCCGCCACGAACTGGCCGCTGACGCGCAGGTCGTGGCTGCCGGTCCCTTCCAATCCCACCACGTCCCAGTTCTCGACGATTTCGACCCGTTCGGCCGGCAGGATCGCTGCCAGCGGCTTGATGCCCGGGCCGCCGCCGATGCCCACGCCGAGCCAGTTGGCGCCCATGCACCCGCTGGCGAACTTCCACTGGCCGGTGACTTCCCAGCCGTCGTGCATGCGCACCGCCGGCTGCGGCGGATACAGTGCGCCCGCGAACACCTGGTCTGGGCCGCTCGCATAGATTAGCGCCTGGGTTGCTTTGGGAAGCGCGGCCAGGTAGGTGTTCGCAGAGCCGAAGCTGGCGACCCAGGCTGCCGAACCGTCGACGGCCGCGATGCGCTCGACAATGCGCAGGAACTGTGCCGGGGGCATGGCATCGCCGCCAAAGCAGCGTGGCGTGCCGGCGCGATAGATGCCGGCTTGCTTGAAGCTTTCGACCACGTCGTCCGGCACATGGCCGAGTGCGGTGAATTCTTCCCTGCGCTCGGCCACTGCGGCCAGTACCTTGTCAAGCGCCGCCGGCGCCGCGCCGGGCATATGCTGCACAAAGGGTGCCGCTTGGGTCGGCGTGGCGGGATGGTACAGGGTGGATGCGGACATGATGTCTCCTTTGTCGTTCTGCGGTTTTCGTGGATTGAAAGGCTGCGCCGGGTAGGGGTCAGGAAAGCGGCGCGTTGATGTGAGCGGTACGCCGTGCGACGAAGCGGCAGCGGCCGCCGTGCTGCGCGGCGCACTGTGTTTCGGCCACTTCCACGTCGCTGCCCAGCACGGTTTGCGCAAGGCTGTGGAAGATGCCGCGTATCGGTGCGCAGACGGGAATCTCGGATTGGCCGTATCCCGCTGCAAACGGGCTGTTCTCGACTTCGAGTTCGGCCTGCCGCTGGCCTACGGTGAAGTGCCAGGTGCCCCACCCGAAAGCGGCGGCGCCTTCGATCACCGTAGACGCCAGGCCGTCAAGGCCGCCGGCGTTCCGGTAGGCTCGCACGCTCTGGCCGCCGTGCAGGTACGCCGATGCCGCCAGCGCGTCGAGAACCTGGCCGCGCAGCGCGGCCGGCATTTCGTGCACCATACCCATCAGCACGTCGGTGCGCATCATCAGGTAGCGGCGATCACCATCGAAGATGCTGCCGGCTGGATCGCCGATGCGGATGCGGTCCCAAAATGCGCTCATGTTGTGCTCCCGGTCGATTAAAATTATCTGGTTCTACTGCGGGTCAGGCAGTCCGATAACCGGCTGTGCGTTTTATGACAGAACGGTGACTCGATAAGGAACGATAGGCGTTCCGGCAATTTATCGTCAACTGAAGATCGGGAATGGGCACTATGCAGAAAATGAATACTGGTACCGTGGACTTGAACTTGATGCGGGTTTTTCTGGCGGTATGGGAGACGCACAGCCTGACCCTTGCCGCGGACCGTCTTGCGCTGTCCCAGCCTGCCGTCAGCCACGGCTTGCGGCGTTTGCGCGATGCGTTTGGCGACCCGCTCTTTGTACGCACCGCGGAGGGCATGCAGCCGACGGAAGCGGCCATGCGCCTGCATGGTCCGATCGACCGGGCGCTCGATATGCTTTATGGGGCGATGCAGCGCCATGCCGGCTTCGATGCCGGGGCGTCGACCCGGCGGTTCCGCATTTCGATGTCGGACATGTCCGCGTTTTACTTCCTGCCGCCGCTGCTGTCGGCTTTCCAGGACACCGCGCCGGGCATCGCGCTCGAGATCGTACCGATCCCCCTGGCCAACGTCGAAAGCGGGATGCGCTCGGGTGAGATCGATCTGGCGCTGGGCTATGTGCCTGGCCTGTCCGGCGACTGTCAGTCGCAGACATTGTTCCATGACGAGTACGTGTGCATGCTGCGATCGGGGCATCCGCTCGGCAAACGCGCATTGACCCGCGAAGCGCTGGGGCGGTTGCGGTACGTGGTCACCGACAGCGGCGCGACCGGCCATGGTCTGACCGAGAAATGGCTGGGCCAGTTGAATATCGAGCGCAATGTGGTGCTCAAGCTGCCGCATTTCATTGCCGCCCCGGAGACCGTGCGCAGCACCGATCTGGCCCTGATCTTTCCTCGCAGCATAGCGGAGCGCTTCAACCGCGGACGGGCCTATCGATTGCTGCCACTGCCCTTCGACTTACCCCCGATAGAAGTCAAGCTGCACGTGCACCAGCGGTTCGCGGCGGACGCCGGCATTGCCTGGCTGCGAGCGACGATTGAGGAGAAGTTCTGCGCGGCCGGTGGCAGGGGACGATGAGCGTATCCGGGACGGTGTCGGCGTTCGCCATTCTGCATGGGGCGGTAGAGTCGGGCGTCCGGGCTGGCCAGGCCGCCGTCCCCGGATTGCGCCGTGCGGCTGAATATGCGTGCGGGCCCATCGGGGAGCTGTTGCCGGCCGCCGGTTCCGGTTTTCGGCGGCTGTCACTTTCGATGCCGGGCGGGCAGGGGCACCTGGCGGGAAATTCGTGCCGCGACCCCGTGTAGGTAAGGGCGGCCGGAAAATTCGGCTGCCCTGTAGGGCGGGGGGATCTCAGTACCGGGCGCCGCCTGAGCCATGCCCGGCATCCGCTTCGATGACGACTGCGATACCCTGGCCGACGCCGATGCACATGCTGCACAGCGCATAGCGGCCACCGGATTGCCGCAGTTGGTAAGCCGCCGTCGTCACCAGCCGCGCGCCGCTCATGCCCAGCGGATGGCCCAGCGCGATGGCGCCGCCGTTGGGATTGACGCGCGGGTCGTCGTCGCGCAGGCCGAGCTGCCGTAGTACCGCCAAGCCCTGCGCCGCAAAGGCTTCGTTGAGTTCGATCAGGTCCATCTGTTCCAGCGACAGGCCGGTTTGGCGCAGCAATTTATTTATGGCCGGCACCGGGCCCATGCCCATCAAGCGCGGCGCCACGCCGACGGCGGCCATGCCGACAATGCGCGCCAGCGCCGTCAGGCCGAGTCGCCGCGCCGCGTCCGTGCCCGCGATCAGCAGCGCGCAGGCGCCGTCGTTGATGCCGGAGGCGTTGCCTGCGGTGACGCTGCCGTCCATCCTGACCACGCCTTTCAGTTTCGCCAGCGCCTCCAGCGTGGTGGCGCGTGGATGCTCGTCCTGGCTGAAGACGACCGGAGCGCCCTTTTTCTGAGGCAGCGACACGGACACAATTTCGCGCGCGAACACGTTCGCGGCGATGGCGGCGGCGGCCTTGCGCTGGCTGGCCAGCGCAAACGCGTCCTGGTCGGCGCGGCTGATGCCGAAGTCGACGGCGACGTTTTCCGCCGTCTCCGGCATGGTCTCGGCGCCGTAGACTTCTTGCAGCGCCTGGTTGATGAAGCGCCAGCCCATGGTCGTATCCTGCAGCGTGGCACCGCGCGCGTAAGCCATATCGGCTTTGCCCATGACGAAGGGCGCGCGGGTCATCGACTCGACGCCCCCGGCGATCATCAGTTCCGCCTCGCCGGCCATGATGGCGCGGGCCGCCGTGCCGACGGCGTCCATGCCGGATCCGCACAGGCGGTTGACGGTGGTGCCGGGCACCGACGGCGGCAGTCCGGCCAGCAGCGCCGACATGCGGGCCACGTTGCGGTTGTCCTCGCCGGCCTGGTTGGCGCAGCCGTAGATCACGTCGTCGACTTGGTCCCACGGCAGGCCGGGGTGACGACGCATCAACTCGCGGATGGGCAGGGCGCCCAGGTCGTCCGCGCGCACATCCTTCAGCGCGCCGCCGTAGCGGCCTATCGGCGTACGCACGGCGTCGCAGATCCATGCGTCCATCGCTGTCATCGTCGGGTTCATTGTCTGCTTCATTGATTTATTGAAAGTTTCATTCATCGTCTGTCCCATTCCTTCGGTCAATGCCGGTCGGCGCGGTCTCAGCCGGCCAGCAGCGGCGCATCAGTGGCCGCCCGCAGCGCGTCCAGGGTCAGGCCGGGTGCCATCTCCCGCACGCGCAACCCTTGCGGCGTCACGTCCAGCACGGCCAGGTCGGTGTAGATGCGGTCGACGCAGGCGACGCCGGTCAGGGGATAAACGCAGCGCTCGACGATCTTGCTCTCGCCGCTCTTGGTTTGGTGGTCCATCATCACAAACACCTGCTTGGCGCCGATGGCCAGATCCATGGCGCCGCCGACGGCCGGTATCGCGTCCGGGGCGCCCGTGTGCCAGTTGGCGAGATCGCCGTTGGCCGACACCTGGAAGGCGCCCAGCACGCAAATGTCCAGATGGCCGCCGCGCATCATCGCGAAGGAGTCGCCGTGGTGGAAATAGGCGCCGCCCGCCAGCAGCGTCACGGCCTGCTTGCCGGCGTTGATCAAATCCTCGTCCTCTTCTCCGGGGACCGGCGCGGGGCCCATGCCCAGCAGGCCGTTCTCGCTGTGCAGGAAGACTTCGCGCTCGACCGGCAGGTAGTTGGCCACCTTGGTAGGCAGGCCGATGCCCAGGTTGACGTATGCGCCTTCCGGGATGTCGCGCGCCACGCGGGCGGCGATCTGCTCTCGGCTATAACGGTGTTCGATGCCGATTTTCATTGTGCGGCCTCCTGGACCACGCGCTGGACGAAGATGCCGGGCGTGATGATGACTTCGGGATCAAGTTCGCCCAGAGCCACCACGTCGCGCACCTGGGCGATCGTGGTCGTGGCCGCCATCGCCATGATGGGGCCGAAATTACGGGCGGCCTTGCGGTACACCAGGTTGCCCCAGCGGTCGCCGCGCTGCGCTTTGATCAGGGCGAAGTCGGCGTGGATGGGCGACTCCAGCACATAGTGGCGGCCATCGATGAGGCGCGATTCCTTGCCCTCGGCGAGGAGCGTGCCGTACCCGGTCGGCGTGAAGGAGCCGCCTATGCCGGCCCCGGCCGCGCGTATGCGTTCGGCCAGGTTGCCCTGCGGAGTCAGTTCGAGCTCGATCTTGCCCGCGCGGTAGAGCGCGTCGAAGTGATGCGAATCCGCCTGGCGCGGGAACGAGCAGATGATCTTGCGTACGCGGCCCGCCGCCAAGAGCGCGGCCAGGCCGGCGTCACCGTTGCCGGCGTTGTTGTTGACGATGGTGAGCTCGCGCGCACCCTGTTCGATCAGTGCTTCGATGAGCGCGGACGGCATACCGGCGTTGCCGAAGCCGCCTATCATGATGGTGGCGCCGTCGCTGATGTCGGCCACGGCCACCTGCAGCGAGGGTGATATTTTGTTGATCATGGTGTATTCCGGTTGTGCGATGGTTGAACGTGTGTATTAACTTGCTATCAAATCAGTGTGTCGAGGCCTGTTCAGGCGCAAGTGCAGGCCGGACGCGAAGGTGCGGCGTGCGGGCTGCGGGCCTTGCTGGCGCGGCTGCAGCAAGGCGCGCCGCCATTCATTCGGCCAGCGGCCGGAATCTGGATGTGCAGCATCAGTTCGCTCATTGCAGTGCCCTTTCGGCAGACGCGCGCCAACGCGTGCGGAGCCTCAATACGACAGGGCTATTGAGAGGCTTTCCGGTCGCTGACCGCCTGTACCAGGTCGAGCTGGGTTTTCAGCGGATCGGTTTCGAACGGCTTGGCGATGCCGGCAGCAGTGAACTCCAGCAGGCCGTTCGTTCCGCCAACGATAGCTGGCCAGGCGGCAAGATCGGCACCGTTCGGATTGCCGGACTTGACGAACTGCGCCCAGTAACTCGTGGTCAGCCTCGACAGCGTTGTGTCCTGGCTGGTCACGGCGGAGCCGTACGTGACGGGCAGGGTCCCGAACACGTAAGGCATTTCAGCCGCATGCACCGCGCCGGGCACCTTGTCGCGGATCGACTGCGCCACATAGGAGAAGCGATACACGTAGGCGGGCAGTCCCTGGGCCGCGAAGATCCGTGCCACGAAGCGCGCCGGCTCGTCCATTAGCTGCACGCGCGCGATCTGGCCCCGCACCGCATCGACACTCGCCGTACCCTGCGGATCGAAGGCGGCGCGTGCGGCCTGCAGGTTTTGCGCGCCGAAGACTGCGTACGCTTCATCTTTGGTCGCGGCCGGTGCGGGAAAGCCGAGATCCAGGTCGTTGCTGCCGATCAGAATCGCAGCGGGGTTGAACTGTCCCTTGGCGTACAGCACGCCCGGTTCGTCCAGCACCATCTTGCCCTCGATCATGGGGCCGCCGGCGTAGTTGTAGCCGAGGAAGAGGTTGGCCTGCACCTGGTCGGCGGACAGCGCGCGCAACGCGGCCAGACCGGCGGCGCCGGTATCGCTGATCCCCATGGTCTTTGCAAACGTTACCCCGATTTCCTCGCCGGAGGCGCCGATGCCCCTGGCGTCGCGGCGCAGGTACAGCCGGTACACCTGGTTCTCGCGGCCATTGCCGGATTGGACGATCGCTTTCCGGAACAGTCCTTTGGCCAGCGGTGTGGTCAGCAGCGAGTGCACCGACTCGCCGCCGGCCGATTCCCCCGACACGGTGACGTTGGCCGGATCGCCGCCAAAGGCGGCGATATTACGTTGTATCCATTTCAGTGCCGCGACCTGGTCCATGTAGGCGTAGTTGCCCTGCAGTTCATTTGGCTGCTCGGCGGTCAGGGCCGGGTGGGCGAAAAAGCCGAACCTGCCGAGACGGTAATTGAAGGTCACCAGCATCACGCCTTCCTTGGCGAACTGCTTGCCGTCAACCACAGGCGACGAGCTGCCTCCGGTCGTATAGGCGCCACCATGGATGTACACCAGCACCGGCAGCTTGTCGCGGGCGGGCACCTCGCTGGTGGGGCGCCACACGTTTACGAACAGGCAGTCTTCAGACGGCGCGGTCGCGATCATCAGCGCGTCGCCCGGATAGACCTGCTGCATGCAGTCGCGGCCGAAGCTGATGGCCGGACGGGTCCCGGTCCAGGCCGTGGCCGGCTGCGTGGGGCGCCAGCGCAGGTTGCCCACCGGGGGCGCCGCGTAGGGGATGCCCTTGAACGACAGTACGCCATCAGCCTCCGCGCCCTGGACGATACCGCTTTCAACGGTCACAAGCGTGCGGTCGCCGGACGGGCTGCCGCAGCCGGCCATCAGCGCGGTTGACCCGGCCAGCCACAGCGACATGGGCCAGCGCCTCAACGTGGATCCGATACCAGCGCAGTGCCGCTTCATTGTTCTGCTCGTGCTCGTGCTCATGCTCATTTCTAACCCTTCGATTGTTATAGTGATGAGAGGTCCAGGTGCAGGGCCTTGTTGGAACAACGGGCGGCCCTTGCGAGGGCTGCCCGGGCGGGTACTACAGCAGGAAACCCAGCGCGTTCAGCGCCTCCTGTGAATTGATCAGCCGGACCACTTTCCGGTCCAGCAGGGCGCCGTCTGGCAGCAGGCGCACCCGGTGCGTCAGGTTCGCCGCGAACAGCGTGGTCGCGCCGCGTTTGTGCGCCGCCAGCAACTGGGCCGACCGCACTTCGACTATGTCGTGGTCGAGTCCCGCCAGCGAAAAGCGCGACACCGTCCTGACCGTCCTGGCCGAGTCGGCGGCCGACATCGAATAGCCGGACGTGAAGCGCTCGATGCGCAGCCGGCGCATGCGGGCATCGTCGTAGGCGTAATTCAGCTGGCTCTCGAAGTCGTCCGTGTCGGGATCGATCGGCACCACGTAGCGGCCGTCCTCGGCCCACAGGGCGCCCCAGGCGTCGTAGTCCTTGTTATCCAGCAGCTCGGCTTCGCGCCAGATGAACGCGATCGCGCGGCCCAGCGGCGTTGTCAGATCGGCGACGGGGAGTGTCGATTCAGTCATTGCTCATCATCCTTTTCCACATGGCATAGGCTTCGCGCATGCCGGTTTCATCTGTCGAATGCGACACCTTGTCGCCGTTGCTGTCCGTCCATTCACGGTTCAGGCCGCGATTGACCAGAATGGGGACGTCCCGTCCGGCGCGCGCGCCGCTTTGCACCCGTTCCCACGCTTCCGCGTCGTCGGGGCTGCCGAAGCCGAACGGTCCCTGGAAATGTTCATGGATGCGCAAGCGCTCGCGGTTGGCAATCTCGGGACCGCCGTCCATGCCCAGCGCGATGTGGCGGATCTCGGTCTCGTCCACCGCGACCGGGCGCAGCACGCGGAAGAACGACATCGACATCGCCACGTTGGGGAACAGGTTCAGGTTGAAGCCGGCGCCGTGCAGCGAGCGGACAATGCGGCGCACCTGTTCGGCCGGGTAGTCTTTCGACAATGCCTCGATCACATGCTGGAAGCGCTCCTGCAGCTGTTCGGTGCCGTCGTCGACATCCAGGTCCACGTGTTCCGGCACCATCACCATCACGCTATGACCGTTGCCCAGGGAGCGGGTGATCGCTTCCTCGTCCGTCATGAAGGACAGCATCTCCGACGTTTCGGCATCCACCGATTGCAGGAACGTCTTATGCACCACCGGGAAGTGGTAGCCGTCGGTGGTGTTCTCGAGCTGGATTTTCCAGTTGCCTTTAAAGGTGAACTTGTGCTCGCCCTGCGTCTTGACAGGGAAGCCGGCGCCCTGTTTCATGAACAGGTCGATCCAGTGGCGCGCGTTGCCGAGAAAGTCCTCGAGCGGCTCGATGTCCTGGTTGTAGCTGGCGAAGATCATGCCGGCGTACACGCCCACGCGCAAACTCCGGAGCGGCATGTCGGCCTTGTCGATCACGTCTTCGTAGCCGTCCGAGTAGGGCAGGCCGCGCAGCTTGCCATCCAGCCCGTACGACCAGCTGTGGTAAGGGCAGGTGAAGCCGGTGGCGTTGCCCTTGGTCTTTTCGCAGACCGTGGCGCCGCGGTGCCGGCAGCGGTTCTCCAGGACGTGGATGGTGTCCTGGCGGTCGCGCACGACAATCACCGGGTTGCGGCCCACGAAGGTGGCGCGGAAGTCGCCGGGTTTGGGCAGCTCGCTGACGTGGGCCACCCACACCCAGGTGCGGGCAAAGATCCGTTCCATTTCAGCGTCGAAGATCTTCGCGTCGGTGTACAAGGCAGGGTCGACGGCGCCATCCTGTACCAGGCTGCCGTAGGGGGAATCCGCAGTGCGCGGATAAAAGCGTAAGGGGGCGTTCATGTGATGCTCCAGGTGGGATAAGTTATCGGTCCGATGCGCACAGCGCGTGTTCCAGGTGCAGCGCCAGGGCGCAGAGGCGCTCGTCGTCGCCGTGCCGGCCGACGAGTTGCAGTCCCGCCTTGACCAGGCGGTTCGCCGGGACGGCCGCGGCTGCGGCGGGTACGGGTATCGGGTAGCTCAGCGCGGGATGTCCGCTGAGATTGAAAGGCCGGATCAGTGCGCTCAATGCGACCACCGGCTTGCCGGCGGCCACCTCGGCCAGCGTGGGCGGCAGCGCGGGCAGGGTCGGCAGCAGCAGGGCGTCGACACCGTCCAGTGCCCGCTCGACTTCGGCGGCGAAGCGTTCGCGCACCTGTTCCGCGTGAGCAAGTTCGCGCTGCGTCGTCGCGCCGGCTGCGGCCAGGCGCTGCGCGACGTCCGCGCCGAGCCGGCTGTCGCCGGCCAGGCTGCCGAACGCATCCCAGGTTTCCTTGTTGATGACGGCAATCGCGGCGTCGAAGGCCGCCTGCATGCCAGGCAGCGCGCGTGGCAGCGCGGACCAGCCGCTCGCCTGCAGCGCCGCCGCCAGCGCCGCCTGCACAGCGTCGTCGCTCGCGGTGGCGACCAGGCCGACCCGCGCACCGGCCATGGACGCCGTGGCGGCTGCGGTATCGAAGCCTCCGGCGATGGCGGCCATGGCACGAATCAGGATCGGCACGTCGCGCGCGAACGGCCCGACGCAATCGAGACTGCTGGTGCGTGGCCAGGCGCCGTGCCTGCTGACCCGGCCGAAGGTCGGCTTCAGGCCGATCACGCCGCAGCAGGCCGCCGGCAGCCGGATCGAGCCGCCGGTATCGCTGCCCAGCGCGGCGTCGGCCTCGCCGTTGCTGACCACGGCGGCCGAACCGCTCGACGAGCCGCCGGGAATACGTAGCGGATCCTGGGGATTGAGCGGCGTGCCGCCCCAGGCGTTGATGCCGCTCATGCCGTACGCCAGTTCGTGCATGGCGGTCTTGCCCGTAATATGCCAGCCCGCCTGCAGCAGCGCGGCTACCACGTCGGCATCGCGTTCGGCCGGCGGCGCATCGGCGAGCGCGGCGCAGCCGGCGCGCGTGGGCACGCCGGCGATGTCGATGCAGTCCTTGATGGCGATCGTCGGGCCACCCGCGCCGCGATCGAGCCGTTCTACCCAGGCGCTCATGCGGAGGCCTCCTTGCCCACGCCCCACGGCATGCATTCGAGCCGCTCCGTGCGGAAATGCGCGATGCGCCAGCAGCCGTCGCCGGCGCGCTGGAAGTCCACGTCCAGCCGCGCCGTGATCGCTTCCGATCCGCCGCCGCCGTACGTGGACAGCTGCAGCATCAGCCATTGTCCGCGCGCCGTGGCCCCATCGTCCGCCACGCTTACCTGGTCGGACGTGAGGAAATGCAGATTGCGCGCGAAGTGGGGAGAGGGCGCCAGATAGCTGCCGACGAAGGCGACGATGGCCGCGCGGCCATGGTGGCGGCCAAAGGCGCCTTGGTAGTGCCGGCCCACGCCCTCCCACACCGCGTCGTCTGCGAACAGGTCGGGCAGCTGCGGAAAATTCCGGTCGGCGCAGGGCTGGTCGCATAGCAGCATGTAGCGGGCCAGGACGGTGTGGACGGCCTGGGCACTCTCCAGCCTGTCGAGCCGGCTGGCCAGGGCGCTGGCCGTGGCAGTTGTTTCAGCGGATGTCATGCGGATCTTTCAAGTGATTGCAGGGTGTGGATGATTCTAGAATTGCGGGGTGCATTCATCAAATTGATGGTTTGGATGCCGTGCATGAATCTCACGGATTCACGTCGCCGGTGGGCAGCCAAGGAAATTGCGCAGCTGTCCGGTGAAAGCGGCGGCCGCTTCGATGTTCGACAGGTGTGAAGCGTCGAGGGTCGTGCTGGCGGCGCCGGCAATCCGTTCGCGTATCAAATCGGTGTCCGCGACGGTGGTGACGGCATCGTGTGCGCCTGCCAGCAGCAGCGTGGGAATGCCGATTGTCGCCAGCGATTCGCGAACGTCCGCCTCTGCCAGCGCCAGGCAGCAGGCGGCGTAGCCGGCGGGCGGGGTGCGCCGCAAGCCGTGGATCATGCTGCCGGCCAGCGCCGGTTCGCGGTGCACGAACCCGGATGTGAACCAGCGCCCTGCGGCGCCCTCGGCGACCGCGTCCATGCCGCGCGAGGCGACGTGCGCTGCGCGCTCGCGCCAGCCAGCCGCGGTGCCGATGCGCGCCGCGCTGTTGGCGACCACCAAACGCTCGAAGCGGCCGGGCGCGTGGATGGCCAGCCACAGTCCTGTGATGCCGCCCATGGAGATCCCGCAAAAGGCAGCCCTGGCGATGCCGAGGCCGTCCATCAGGCGCAGCACGTCATTGCCGAGCTGGTCCAGCGTGTAGCCCGACGCCGGATCCGTGCCGGCACCGGAGCCGCCGTGGCCACGGGTGTCGTAGCGCAGCACGCGGAAATGGCGGGACAGCGCGTCGGCCTGGGCATCCCACATGGACATCGTGGTGCCCAGTGAGTTCGATAGCACCAGCACGGGCGCGCCCGTCGGCCCCTGCAGGCGGTATGCGATCTGGTCCGGGCCCGGTGCCAGGATGCGCGCGGCTGGAAGGCAATCAGGCGACAAAGTGCGCTCGCTCGATCTGGTCGGCCGGCAGGCCTACGCGCTGGGCATGCAGGTCGAAATCGAAGTCGATCGAATAGAACGGCGCGTCCACTTCGCTCGCTTGCAGTGCGGCCGGGTCGGTGACCTTGGTCATCGCCGGGACCAGGCCGTCGCGGGTGGCAAACGCAAAGTCGTCCCACAGGTATGGGTCGCCTTCGATGTTGATCTGCGTGGTCAGCTTGCGGTGCCCCGGCGCCGTCACGAAAAAGTGGATATGGGCCGGGCGGGTGCCGTGGCGGCCCAGCAGGGTGAGCAGCTTGTCGGTGGCGCCGCCCGGCGGCACGCTATAGCCGACCGGCACCCTGCTGCGGAAGCGGTAGCGGCCATGCGCATCGGTGCGGATGGTGCGCCGCAGGTTGTAGGGGCTCTGGGCCGGGTCGAAGAACGAATAGCCGCCCAGGTGGTTGGCGTGCCACACCTCCACCAGCGCGCCCGGCAGCGGCTGGCCGCCGGCGCCGCGCACGGTGCCCTGCATGAACAGCACCTCGCCTGGCTGCGGATCCTGGTCCAGGCGTGCGCTGCCCAGCGACTCCGGCGCGCCTGCCACGTACAGCGGCCCCTCGATGGTGCGCGGCGTGCCGCCGCTGATGCCCTTGCGGGCTTCTTCCTCGTCGATGCGCAGGTCGAGGAAATGTTCGAAGCCCAGGCCGGCTGCAATCAGGCCGTACTCGCCGGAGCGGCCAGCCTCGGTCAGGTAGCTGACGGCACTCCAGAATTCGTGCGGCTGGATGTCCAGCTCTTCGATCGTGACGAACAGGTCGCGCACGATGCGGTTGACGGCGGCCTGCACGCGGGGATTGCCTTTGCCGGTCTCGGTGCTCTCGATCTTGCGCAGCAGTGCGTCAATGGCATGATGGTCCATGGGTTGTCTCCTTTGGTCTGGGTTGTCGTGCGGGGTGGTGTAATCAGCGGTCGTCGTCATGGATCGACGACGGGTGGCGGCACAGCGCTTGCACCTCGATGTCCATGTACGGGAAGAGCGGCAGCGTCAGCAGCAGGTCGTGCAGCTCGGCGTTGCCGGCGACGTCGAAGATGCTGACGTTGGCGTAGCGGCCGGCCACGCGCCACAGGTGGCGCCACTTGCCGCTGCGCTGCAGCGCTTCGGCGACGGCCCGCTCGCTGGCTTTCAGGCGGTCGGCTTCGTCGGCCGGCATGGTGTGCGGCAGGCGGACGGTCATGCTCACTTTGAATAACATCGGCTTGTCCTTTGTTGTGGTATTTGATCAGGCGCCACGGCCGGAACGGCGCTGCAGGAAGGCGACCTTTTCCTCATCGATGTCGATGCCCAGGCCGGGGCCGGAAGGCAGGTGCAGCGAGAAATCGCGGTAGTCCAGCGGCGTGCGCAGAATGTCCTCGGTCAGCAGCAGCGGTCCGAACAGCTCGGTGCCCCAGGCCAGTTCCGTGAACGTGGAGAACAGCTGGGCCGAGGCGACCGTGCCTACCGCGCCTTCCAGCATGGTGCCGCCATACAGGCCGACATTGGCCGCTTCGGCGATCGCGGCCACCTGCTGGGCACCGCGCAGGCCGCCGGACTGGGTGATCTTGATCGCGAACACGTCGCTGGCGCGGCGCTCGGCGAGCCGGAAGGCGTCGGCCGGTCCGTGCAGCGCTTCGTCCGCCATCAGCGGGATGCGGTTCATTCGGCGCAGGCGGCGCATGCCTGCGTCGTTGCCGGCGGCGATGGGCTGTTCGACGAGATCCACCCCGGCCTGTTCCAGCATGCCCATGCCCAGCATGGCGTCGGTTTCGGACCAGGCCTGGTTGACGTCGACGCGCACGCTGGCATGGTCGCCCAGCGCGCGCTTGATGGCCGCCACGTGTGCCACGTCGGCGCGCACGTCGCGCGCGCCGATCTTCAACTTGAAGATGCGGTGGCGCTTTTGTTCCAGCATGCGTTCGGCTTCGGCGATGTCGCGCTCGGTGTCGCCGCTGGCCAGCGTCCAGGCGACCGGCAGGCTGTCGCGTACGCGGCCGCCGAACAAGCTGCTCAGGGGCACGCCCAGCCGGCGCGCCTGCGCGTCGTACAGCGCGGTTTCGATGGCGCACAGCGAAAACCGGTTGCCTTGCAGGTGGGCGCGCAAATCCCGCATGCGCGCGCCCGGGCTGGCGGCGTCCGCGCCAAGCAGCAATGGCGCCATATAGGTGTCGATATTGACGCGCATGCTCTCCGGGCTTTCCTCGCCATAGGCAAGTCCGCCGATCGTGGTCGCTTCGCCCCAGCCGGTCACGCCGTCGGCGGCCCGTACGCGCACCAGCACAAGCTTTTGCCGGCGCATCGTGGTGACCGACAACTGGTGCGGCCGGATCGTAGGCAGGTCGAGCAGCAGGACGTCGACGCTGTCGATGGGAATAGGTGTATAGCTCATGGGTTCTTTCGTGGTCGGGGGGGAGGGCGCCGGCTAGAGATCGAGCACCAGCCTTGGCGAGCAGGCGCGGGAAACGCACAGGCAGATCTGGTCGTTGGCGGCCTTCTCCTTTTTTGACAGGCAGTTGTCGCGATGGTCGGGCGTGCCGCCGAGCAGCGGGACCACGCAGGTTCCGCAGATGCCTTCGCGACAGGAGGTATCGATCACGATGCCTGCGCCTGCCAGCACATCGACTATCGTGCTGCCGGCCGGCACCGGCAGGACTTGGCCGGAACTGGCGATCGCCACTTCGAAGGCGGCGTCGCCGGTGGCGGACGCGTTCGCGGCCGGCGCGGCGGCCTGGAAATGCTCGAGGTGCACCGCTTCCTCGCCGCGCGAGCGGACCGCACAGGCAACCACGGCGTCCATGAACGGGCCCGGGCCGCACGTATAGACGTGGGCCTGCGGGCTGGCCGCGTTCATGCAGGCGTCGATGTAACGGGGCATGTCCGCGCGCGCCACGCCATAGTGGAAGCGCACGTGGTGGGCGAATGGCGGCGCGGCGAGCAGGTCGGCGAACGCCGCGTACTCGGGGCTGCGCACGAAGTAGTGCAGCGTGAATGCGTGGCTGCGCTCGACCAGCCGGTACGCCATCGCCAGCAGCGGCGTGATGCCGATGCCCGCCGCGAAGAGCACGTGCTCGGTAGCGGCCGGGTCGAGCGCGAACAGGTTGCGCGCCGTGCCCACTTCCAGTTCACTGCCGACCGTGACCGCCTCGTGCAGTGCGCGCGAGCCGCCGCGCGATTGCGGCTCTTTTTTGACCGCGATGGTGTAGGCGCGATTGTCGCCGGGCGCGCCGCAGAGCGAATATTGCCGCGTGACGCCGCCGGGCGCTGTCACGTCGACATGCGCCCCCGGCTCATACGCTTCCAGCCGCGCACCATCTGCCCGCACCAGGCGAAACGAGCGTACTTCCGCGGTTTCATCCACGATTTTTTCAACAATCATTTTCATGCAATCACCTACGGTAGAAAGCCGGCGCCGCCAGCCTGTTGCAACGATGAATTCATTTTATGGACCGGGTGAAGATTTATCAAATTGATGTAAAATATTATTCGCATAAACGGCATGGATTTTGGTATGACAACCTTCAACAACATGGATTTGAATTTGCTGCGCGTATTCCAGGCTATTTCAGATGAGCGCAGCCTGACGCTGGCGGGCGACCGCTTGCACCTGTCCCAGCCAGCGGTCAGCTATGCGCTGCGGCGCCTGCGCACGATCTTCAACGACCCGCTGTTTATCCGCACCAAAACCGGTATGCAGCCCACGCCCGCGGCGCTGGAACTGGCCAAGCCGATCACCCGCGCGCTACAGGCGGTGCAGGATGCGCTCAGCTATGCCGAGCAGTTCGTGCCGGCGCTGAGCACGCGCACATTCACGCTGTCGATGACCGATGCCGCCGAGATGTTCTTTCTGCCGCCGCTGTGCGAATACATGCGGGCACACGCGCCGTTGGCGCGCATCCATGTCGAGCAGGTGCGCAAGAGCGCGATCGAGGAATCGTTGCGCACGGGGCAGCTCGACTTCGCCATCGGCAACCTGCCGCTGCTCAAATCGATGACGCGCCATACGCTGCTGTTCAGGGAAACCTATGTTTGCCTGACGCGCAGGCGGCCTGGCCTGCCGGCCGGGCCGGCGCTCGGGGTGGAGGAATTCCTCGGCCTGTCCCACGTGCAGGTGCAATCGGCCGAGAGCAGCCACCACCAGCTGGAGGAGGTGTTCCGTGCCAACGGCATCGACCGTCCCATCGCGCTCGATATTCCCCATTTCTCGGTCCTGCCCAGCATCCTGGCCCGTTCCGACCTGGCGGTGACCCTGCCGTACCGGATCGCGCGGCTGTTCAACGCGCAGGAACAGTTTTCGCTGTACGGGTTGCCGGTTGCGATTCCGGAAGTCGAGGTGACGCTGCACTGGCACCAGGACTTCGAAGGCGACGCCGGCAACCGCTGGATGCGGCAGGCCATTGTCGACCTGCTGCAGGAATACGGCCGCCAGGGCTGACAGGGCGGGGTGGCCGCGCGCTCAGAACAAGTGGCGCACGCCGATGCGCAGGGCGTTCTGGGTGCCGTCCGCATCCGGTACGCCGACCGCCGCGGTGGTCTGGGCGGGGAAGCCGCGGTCGCGCAGGAATGCGCCTACGGCGTACACGTTGGTGCGGGTCGACAGCTTGTAGTTCGCTACCAGGGTGAGCTGGTTTGCGCTGCGGATGGCGTTGTTGCGCGATTGACGCTGCACGCCGGCGGAAAGGTCGACCGTGGGCGAGGTGGACCAGGTGGCGCCGATCTCCGCATTGTTCGCTTCGAGCTGGCGTCCGCTATTATTGGTAACCCGCGTCAGCAGGCTGAAGGCGCGCACGCTGCCCACTTTGTAGCTGCCGCCCAGGCCGTAGATGCGCGTCGTATAGACGCCCGCCGCGTCGCGCAGGTCCGTGACCGCAAAGCCGGCGCTGGCCGGGCCGGCGTCATAAGCGAGGCGCATGCTCCAGGTGCGTCCCGCCGCGCTGTTGCCCGGCACTTCACCCAAACCATACAGCGCGCCGACGCTCCAGCCGCCGAAGCTCTGGCTCTGGAATTTGACCGAATTGTTGACCCGGTCCCCCGCGTAGATGCGGTCGTTCAGCACCCCGGCCGTGCGCGGGCTCGCGTGCAGGCCAAAAGCGAGCAGTCCGGCCACTGTCGCCGCGCCGGTGGAATAGGCGTTCTGGTTGATCATGAAGTCGTAGTGGCGCCCCACACTGACACTGCCGACCTTGTTGGCGATGCCGACGAATGCCTGGCGGCCGAAGATCAGTCCGCCCTGGCCCAGCGCGCCGTCGTCCAGCGTGTAGCCGGTCTCCAGCGTGAAGAACGCGCTCACGCCATCGCCCAGCTGTTCCGTGCCCTTGAAGCCGATGCGGTTTGCGTTGGCGACACCGGTATCCATCTTGGTCAGCGGGCGCGGTCCGCCGGTGCCGACAGCACTGTCCGAATAGCGGGTCAGGCCCGCATCGATGAGGCCGTAGATCGTAACCGGGTCCGCATGGGCCAGCGTGGCCGTGCAAAGCGGGGCGGCGCACAGCGCGCGCAAAGTCTTATTCATGTTCAGCTATCTCCTGACGCAACTAACAATGGGGGGCCGCCCGCGGCATGGCACGGGCGTATGAATGTTGAAGCAAGGGAATGGTAAAAGTGATAAGCGGATTAATCCAATCGATGGGGAATATGATTCCCATCCATGGAACTCATGCACCAAAGCGTTGCTGCAAGGTGGAATCTGGTGCATCGCCGACCCTGATGCACCATTACGGTGAATAAGCCAGGTTAATCAATATCATCAACGGTATAAATTTGATTTATCCGGATGCCCCGCATAGTATTCCTCAGATGCCGCAGGTTCAACGGCCGTTTGCGCCCGCTGGCATGTCTGTTTTTAACTCCAGGAATACATGATGCCGACCATAGAAGCATTTATCGCCGAGGGATACAGCCACCGGCAAAAGCACGACCTTATCGAGGCCATGACTCACGCAGTCGTGGACGCGATCGACGCTCCCATCGATTCGATCAGGGTCATCCTGAACGAAGTGGGAACCCATGACGCGGGCATTGGCGGCAAGACGGGCGCGGCGATCAGCGTCGTCCAGGCTTTCCTGATCGCCGGCCGAAGTATTGAGCAGAAGCGCCGCCTGATAGCGGGGCTCACCGTTGTGATGGCGGCACTGCCCGGCGTCGACAGCGGCGGCGTCCGTATCATCATCAAGGACATCCCCAATACGGATTTCGGCATCGCCGGCCAGACGGCCCAATCGCTAGGCAGAGGCATCGACCGCAGCGCCATGGCGGCCGCAGCGCGTTGACAGGCGCGCAGGCAGGCATGCAGCTTGCAACCCGGACCGGCCTTAACAACAATGAAGAGCAGAGAGCAGACGTGGAGACATGATGGATAGCGATGTGATATTGATACTTTTAACGGATGGCGTCGCCAATGGCGCGATCTACCTGCTGGCCGGCATCGGCATGGTGCTGGTGTTTTCCGTGACCCGGGTAGTGTTCGTGCCGTTCGGCGACGTGGCCGTGTTCGCCGCGCTGAGCCTGGCGGCTTTTGAAAGCGGCCGCTTGCCGCCCACGGTGTGGATGGTGGCGCTGCTGGCCGCCATCGCGGTGGGGCTGGAAGTGCTGCGGCTGATCAGGGCGCACGAGTATGGCAAGATACCGGCTGCCGTGCTTGGCTGGGGCATCCTGCCCGCCTTGCCTTGTGTGGCCGCCTGGACGTTGGCGGGAACCCAGGCGCCTGCGGCCTTAAAGGTGCTGTGCGCCATCCTTTTGGTGGTGCCGGTCGCTCCGCTGGCGGCGCGCATCCTGCTGCAGCCGATTGCCGATGCCTCCTCGCTGGTCTTGCTGATGGCCGCGCTGGTCATGCATTTCCTGTTCGCCGGCCTGGGCCTGATGTTCTTTGGTCCCGAAGGCCACCGCACGCAGGTACTGCTGGACGGCACATGGGACATGGGCGCGACTTTTGCCGTGTCCATGCAAACCATCCTGATGGTGGGCGCAGCCGGCTTGCTGGGGCTGATGTTCTTCCTGTTCTTCGAATACACCCTGGTCGGCAAGGCATTGCGGGCGACCGCCGTCAACCGCGTTGGCGCCCGCCTGGTCGGCGTGCGCCCGGCGCGCACCGCGCTGATGGCCTACCTGTGCGCCTCGCTGCTCGCCGGTCTGATCGGTGTACTGATCGCGCCCATTACGACCCTGTACTACGACTCGGGCTTCACCATTGGCCTGAAGGCCTTTGTCGCGGCCATCATCGGCGGCCTCACCAGCTACCCGCTGACCGCGCTGGGCGCGGTCGCGGTCGGCATCCTGGAGAGTTTCGGGGCCTTCTGGAGCGGCGCCCTGAAGGACGTGATCGTGTTCAGCGTTTTGATTCCGGTTTTGCTGGTGCGCTCGTACTACGCCGTCCATTCCGAAGATGAAATCGAGGAGATCAACCAATGAGCAGCTTTTTCTTCCACCGCCACGCGCCGCTGGCGGTCGTTGCTGCGCTGTTGCTGCTGCCGCTGGCACTCGGCAATTTCGGCATCGGGCTGATGAACGATATCGGCATTGGCGCCCTGGTTGCGCTGGGGCTGGTGATGCTGACCGGCGTCGGCGGCGTGACGTCGTTCGGCCAGGCAGCCTTCGTCGGCATCGCCGCCTATTCGACCGCGTGGCTGACCTCGGCGCATGCCCTGTCGCCCTGGCTGGGCCTGTTGTTCGCGTTGCTCATGACGGGCGGCGCGGCATTGGTCATCGGCATGCTGACTTTGCGGCTCGGCAGCCACTACCTGCCGATCAGCACGATTGCCTGGGGCCTGTCGGTTCCGCTCGTTCTGAGCAATATCGAGGCGTTGGGCAGCCATACGGGCATGAGCGACATCGCCCCGATCCGCATCGCCGGCCTTTCGCTCGCGTCGTCGGGTGCCATGTACTACCTGATCTGGGGCATGCTGGGCCTGGCGTACCTGTTCAGCAGCAATCTGCTGCGCTCGCGCCAGGGCCGCGCCATGCGCAGCCTGCGGGGAGGCAACAGCCTGTTGGCAAGCGTGGGAGCGGACGGCTACCGCCTGCGCTTGAAACTGTTCGTCTATTCGGCGTTGTTGGCTGGCCTGGCCGGCTGGCTTTACGCGCACAACAGCCGCTACATCAGCCCGTCGACGTTCGATGTCCATGGCAGCATCAATTACCTGCTGATGGCGGTGGTTGGCGGCTTGCTGCAGCTGCCGGGCGCCATTGTCGGCTCGGCCATCGTTATCCTGCTGCGCAATACCCTGCAGGATGTGCTGCCGCTACTGTCTAGTCGCGGCACCCAGCTGGAAGTCATCGCCTTCAGCCTGCTCTTCCTGTTGCTGCTGCACCGTGCCCGGGCAGGCGTGTGCGGCTATGCGGTGAAACTGGCCGCCAAGTACCGTCGGGCGCCGGGCGCCGCCAGCGCGCCTGGGGGCGGCGATCTGCCGCCGCTGTCCCGGCGCAGCCAGCCGCCCCCCGGCAGGGCCATTCTCAGTGCCCGCAACGTGACCAGGCGCTTCGGCGGCCTGGTGGCCGTCAACGACGTCAGCTTCGACATCGCCGCCGGCGAGATCGTGGGCCTGATCGGGCCGAACGGAGCAGGCAAGTCGACCATGTTTAACCTGCTAACTGGCGCCATTGGGCTCAGTTCCGGCGCGGTGTCCTTCATGGGCCGCGACGTGACCAAGCTGTCCCAGCGCGACATCGCCCAGCTCGGCATGGGACGCACCTTCCAGCACGTCAAGCTGCGCCCCCAAATGAGTCTGCTCGACAACGTCGCGCTGGGAGCCCATGGACGTACCCGCAGCGGCGTGCTCGCTGCGGGCCTGGGCCTGGACCAGCGCGAGGAAGCGCAGATCTTCGTCGAGGCGCGCACGCAGCTGGCGCGCATCGGCCTGGCCGGTCGCGAGCATGAACTGGCGGGCGCGCTGCCGCTCGGTACGCAGCGCCTGCTGGAGATCGCCCGCGCGCTGATGGCCGACCCGGTGATGCTGGTGCTGGACGAGCCGGCGGCTGGCCTGCGCCATGGCGAAAAGCAAGAACTGGCCGAACTGCTGAAGCAACTGCGCCGCCAGGGAGTGACGATCATGATCGTCGAACACGACATGGACTTTGTGATGAAGCTGGTTGATCGCCTGGTCGTGATGAACTTCGGCAGCAAACTGATGGAGGGCGCTCCCGCCGCGGTGCGGCGCGACGCCAGCGTGCAGGCGGCCTACCTGGGCGGCGACCTGGCCGACGACCAATGCGACGACAATAAGCAGGCAGCGTACATGGGAGATGCAGCGTGAACCCGATTCTGGAAATAGAGAACTTGCAGGTGAACTACGGGCAGGTCGAGGCGGTGCGCGGCATCTCGCTGAAGCTGATGCCCAGGGAAATCGTGTCCGTCATCGGACCGAACGGCGCCGGCAAGACATCGCTGCTGGCGGCCGCCATCGGCCTGCTGCCCGCGCGCGGCGCCGTGCGGATGGACGGCGAGTCGCTGGACGGGGTCGACGTCGAAGAGCGCGTCCGCCGCGGCCTGTGCCTGGTGCCGGAACAGCGCGAACTGTTCGGCGACATGTCGGTGCTGGACAACCTGCTGCTGGGCAGCTACAGCAAGAGGGATTCCTCGGCGGCACGCCGGCGCAAGCTCGACGGCGTCTACCACCGCTTCCCCCGGTTGGCTGAGCGGCGCACCCAGCGCTCCAACACGCTCTCCGGCGGCGAACGCCAGATGCTGGCGCTGGGCCGCGCGCTGATGGCCGAGCCGCGCGTCTTGATGCTCGATGAGCCAAGCCTCGGCCTGGCGCCGAAGATTGTCACGGAGATTCTGGCTATCGTGCGTGCGCTGCGCGACGATGGCATCTCGATCATCCTGGTCGAGCAGAATGCGCTGGCGGCCCTGCGCAGTTCCGACCGGGGAGTGGTGCTGGAACTGGGGCAGGTGTCGTTGGCCGGGGCCTCCCGCGAGCTGGCCCGCGACGCGCGGGTGCATGCCACCTACCTTGGCGGCGGCACGGACGACTGAAACAGCGCGGGCCGGCGCCAGTGGCCGGCCCGCCACGACGAGCTCTGGAGCACCTCATGCGAAAAGGGATTCACGACGCGCCCGCCGGGCTGTTCGCCGGACAGCTGGGCAGTTTGAGGCCGCCCGCTGTGGCGGCATCGGACCAGAAGGCGGAACCGGCTCCCGTGCCTGCCGCCGTGCTGGCCGTCAAAGTATCGAAGCCGGACTGGCTTGCCGAAGCGTTGTCCTGCCCGTGCGGGCGATATGACCGGCGCTGACCGGCAGCGCCTTTCCCGGAACGGTGCTGTTGATTGCTCTCCGCGCCACGCTGTCCGGGCCGCGATGGCAACCGGTGCCGGCAAAGCGATGCCCCATGCGTTCATCCGCCGCATATATGCGTCGGGGAAATGCCACCCCACCCGACCAGAACTCGACGAAGCTATCCCATAGCACGACGGATTTTCGTCATCCGTGCATTGATTTCCAACCGGCATTATCACCTTAAATTCGGCTTGCCTATTGCCGTTTGTCGCAGTTGATCTGGTCATTGCGATAAATATACTTTAGTGCTGGCACTATATTCCCAGTGACTTCTTCACGACTTCCACCCCATTGCCCACACTCCGAATGGCGGACTCGAGCTGCTCTTTCGTTACCCCTAGCGCCTTCGTCCGATAGGCGACCTCCCACTCTTCGGTCAAGCTGATTTTCGAACGGTCCTGCGGTCCTCGGTTTTCTAGATTGTCTGCCATGGCTCCCTCCTTCAGAAAAGTGAAACTATAGAGAACCTGCAGCTCTGCAGTTCGTTTGCCACCGGAAAGTTGGGCATAGCTGCTCCTTGGCCGAGAGTCCCGTGAGCTTGCTTCGGTTGCTAACTCTATTCCGGTGCACGCTGCGAGCGCCTTCCTTGAAATCGGCGCGCAGCGATGCAATGATGGAAAAGCTCACTGTGGGAATCGTTCCTACGTCGCTCCCGTCGCCGTCCATCGCGGTCTGTGCCGGGACCTTTGCTTGCCAAAGGCGTTGCGGTCGTCACCCGTCATCATGTTGCCGGGCATTTGTTGCGGCATGCTCGTCCGCTCCTCGCGGTCGATAGCTTCTGAGTTTTTCAATGGATTGGCGCCGGCATTGTTTGCTTGCGCTGCCGGAAACGGTTCATACGTTTCCTTGGTTGAGGCCCTGGTTCGCAAGAACCATCGGCCTCGTTTTTTCGCTCGCTCACGCGGGTCCAACCTGGTGTCGCTTGGTCGGCGTACACGGCGGGGACTTGGTTCCCCGCGCGGGAGCCGTGTCCTCTTTTTTCAAGGAGGGGGTCATGGGTATTGCTGACAGCGGTCAATTGCCGGTCTGCGGAACGGTATTTATCAGCGATAAGGAACGGCTGTCCGAGGTGTGCGTGCGGGGACTGGATGCACGGGTTCTATTGGCGCAAGCGCGGGTGATGGCTTTGTTGGACACGCAGGCAGCGGAGGACATGTGCTTCGAGGTGGCGTTTCAAGCGCAGTTGCAGGGCATCGACGACACGAAGGAGGGCATTGACCAGCCGCCCTTGATGTTCGCCGGAGAGGAGTGGCATCTGCTCCGGCCGTGGCGCTGGGGTCGGGTGTTCGAGTTGGAACGGGTGTGCATGTGCAACTGCGCAGGATGCCGGGATGGAGCAGGCAATCCCTGCCAGGTGCACGGCTGATGGGCGGCTTTCAAAGCCCCGGCTGCGGCCGGTAGCTGTGATAAAGATGTTTATTAAACCTGCGGGGCGTCGATGTCCCGCTGGGGCATGGCGCCTCGCTTTTTTGGAGGTCACCATGGGCAACAGTAGGGATGATCGCGGAGACAGGCGTACTCGCCTCATCGGCCGTGAGGAAGAAAGGGTTTGGTCGGGTTTTTATCGCCAGGCCGGCGATCCCATGGTCGCGGCTGAACTGATCGCGCACATGGACCAGGATCCGCAGGCGAAAGCGCTGCATTCCGGGCTATACCTGCGCTGCCGTCAGTCGCTGCGCCTGGCAAAAAAGCGCCAGGATCGCGCGAAAGCGGTTGGCAGGGCCCTGCGCGGCCTGGCCGCGTCGTTGGCCTGGCCGATTGGCGCAATGAAGCGGTGTGGGGCATTTTGCGCCGCCGTAAGCGTTGCGTTCTTTTCAGGGCGCGACGAACCGGCGGCGGGCCAGCTGCGCAAGCTTGGCAAGCGGCCCGTCCACGCGGCTAAGCCGGAGCCGGCCGATGAAGGGGCAAAAGCGTCCGGCTCAGAGTGCCGCTAGGGGATGTCCTTCCAGGCACTCGCGATAGGCGTCGTCGATGAGGCGATGCAGCTCGCGGGTTGCCCTGGATGTTCCCCAGTAGTAGCGCTTGCACTTGCCGATATAGCGTTTCAAATCGGCGTGGCACCGGATCGGCCCCGGGGCGATACCCGTGATGAAGGTCAGTTGTTCAATCTCGGCGCGGGTCAGGCGGATGTGTGGTCCTAGTCGCAGCATGGGATTCGCCGTACGGTTATTGGGGATGGAATTTCGGTGCAGGCGCGCTTGCGCGTGCCCAAGTCGGTGTGAGCATATTAGGCATGGATCCAGGCGCGTTCAACCGCGGCGCGAGTGGATCGACGAATTTCCGCGAACAGCAATCATGCGAAGAGGGAGGTGATCATGAAACGCATGGAATGGAATGGGGGTCGGCAAAGCGCGGACGCTCAGGATGACGCGTTGTGCGCGTCGCTGCTGAAGTGGTTGGATGGGATGAAGCCGGGTAGGCGGCTGCGTGCGCGGGACGGGACACCGTTCATGCGCATCAACCGCACCTGCATCTGCTTCTGCAACCTGCGGGACGGTTCATTGTGTTCCGCCAGGGATATTTGCCGCTGCAACGGCGGCGTGGCGACTGACGAGTTGAACGTGGTCGAGGAGATCGATTATGGATGGTACGAATGACATAGGCCGCGCCTGGCCAAGCCAGCTGTCGCATGGGGAGGACGAGTCGGCGCCAGGGATAACCGAGTGGGTGGAGATGGAACGTTGGCGCGCTAGCTGGCGGCCTCACCCCGACCCGATGATTGGAACCGGGGAGTTGAAGGACCTGTTTCAGCGCGTGATGCGGCGAGGCTATGCCGCGTATCTGGCCGGCGAACGGGTGATGCCGGTGCTGTTCGCCTGCGATAGCGCGTTAGCGTCGATGTGGCAGGCCGGCTTTGCCAACGCGCGGCTCGATGCGGATGCTGGTGTGCTTCGCAATGGTGGCAAATGAAGCGAGCTATGCTTTGCTTCGAATGTGAGTGGGGAAAAGACGGTGATTTTTCGCCGTCCTTCCGTCCGCTTGAGTGGGATCGACGGTGCGGTGGGAGCGGAGAAGACAATGACCGAATAGGGCATCGGCGCGTTTTCCGAGTTGACGCGCGGCTGGGGATCGTCACGTCGTGAGCATCCTGACTAACGTTTCCACGTTGTATGGTGAGGATTCTCATCACCGCCACCACCAATTCTCATGAGCTTCCGTCGCTCAATCTCGTGGGGTGGACGCCAAAGCCAGGCCTATACACATGATTGCTTACGTGTAAGAATGGCTACCCGCGTGCTGCGCCAAGTTCGCTTGCCCTTTTCAAAGTCGTCCGCCCGAATGAATAAGTCCTCGAATGAAAGCTCCCAGCCTAAAGTCTGGGTGACCTGGTCGCAAGATGCCCTGCTGCCCCCCGAGCCGGAGGGAGGCAGCGGTTTGTTTATCAAACTACACGCATGGAAAGAATCTGCTTACATCAGACGTAACGAAGTACAGCCGTGTACCCTCATCGCGATGTCGCCCTATTCACCGAATGTGGGCGTCGCTGCAAAAATCGTTCTACTGGACGGGTTCAATGAATCACCGAGGCAGGATCGGGCACCCGACATCGTCCCGGACAAAAGGGGCTGGGTAACCTTGGCAAACTTCCGGTCGTGTTTCGGCGTCCCCGTCCTGTACATCGGCGATCGACGGGCTTACGGCGAGCTGTTCAACAGGCTGCCGCGCGAAGTCGTCGTGCGGCTGCTGCTGTTGGTCAATGACCTCGCCGCCCTGAACGAATTACGCCCGGGCTCGCGCATGTTGCGCGAAGTGCGGACATCGCCCCATGATCTATGGTCTCAGTTTTTGCGGGAGGACGAGGAACGTTTCGCGCTCATCGATTTCCGGCGCAGTATGGATTCAATGAAGACGCGAGTGGCCAGCCTCGACCACGTCGAATCGCTCGCCGCCGAGGTTCCTTTATGGGGTGGGCGTTTCGTGCTACCCCTGCGGCTAAACTTCCCGGTGGTGCTGGGACAACGCCAGCTGCAGAACGTCGTCATCGGTCCCAACGGTTCTGGCAAGACCAACCTTTTGTTGGGACTCGCCAAATGCGTACTCAACAAATGCGCGGAAATGGAGCGCAACGAATCGGATGATTTCAGGCACGACGTCGACCAAGATTATCAGCGATCGGCACCGGTTCAGGTTGCCGTTTTTACCTACGAGCGAGCCATGTGGGCAAGTCTTCGCCGTAAGGGAGTGTCGGTCTATGAACAGGGAGTCCGCGCAAGCGATTGGCGCACGCTGACACAGGTGATCTACGAGCTACTGTCGTCAAGGACCGAGCGTCGGGCTGGTCTCCGCGATCTGCGCTTGCTGAAGGAAATTCTGTCAGGATTTATCGATGTGCGTGCGTTGCGGCTTCCATTACACTCGGCGAAGCCTGCCGCCTTGCGCTCGCAGCTAATCGATCGCGAAGACGACCTTCAGATTTCGCTGGAAGACCTGACATCGTCCTTCGACTCGCGCAGCGATTTCGTCGCCCGACTCGACCGAGGTAACGGCCCTTTCATGCGGAGCAAAGACGGACGAGATTACACCCTCAGTTCGGGAGAGCGCAGCTTGGTGCTGTTCTGTGCACGGCTGATCATCGCCTCGCGTGACAGCGCATTGGTGCTGATCGACGAGCCCGAGAATCACCTCCATCCTCGCTTCATCACACTCTTGGTGCAGACGCTTGCGCGGACATTGCAGGCTACCGGCTCACGCGCACTCGTCGTTACCCATTCGCCATTCGTGGTTCGCGAATTCGAACGCAGCACGGTCAAGGTGCTGAAGACGTCGGCTGAAGGCGTGCCTGAAATGTTTCAGCCATCTTTGCAGACACTGGGGGCAGACGTCGCCATGATTTCTGATTATGTCTTCGAAGATGAGCACATCCGCAAAGGTTTTCAGGAAAGCATTGACCATCTCATCCGCGTCCAGCAATTCCAGGGAACCTTAGACGAAGGCAAACTTAATAGCTTTGCCGCGAGCCTGGGAGAAGACGCGGTGAGTTACTTGATCGAGCGTTCCGACGCCGTCACACGCACCTCCGCCGATGCCTAGCGCCATTCGTCATTCTAGAACCGCTGAGGACGACCTCAGTGCGCTCGGCCTATATGCACGCACGTACAGGGGCAAGGGCTGGCAGGAGCGGGTCAGGAAGGCGTCACACGCTTACAGGGGCTTGAAAGAACCCTTCCTCAACTACGGCAAGTATTTCCAGACGCCACGGCGCTTGTTTCCAGCCAAACTGCGTGGCCTAGGAGGCTTTCTGTACGACCTGTACGGCTCTACGGCCAAACCGTTCAAGTACATCGAAGCGCTGCGTGACCCGGAAAAGATTGGCGCTTGCCCGTACTGCGGCCTGTCGAAGAACATCACTGTCGACCATTACTTACCGAGGGCGCACAAGGCGTTCCCGCACCTTTCATTCCTCTCTCTTAACTTGGTACCTGCCTGTTCAGATTGCCAAGGTTCCAAGAACAGCTTTTATCCTGATAAGTCCGCCAGCGCACGTACGCCTGCGAAAGCTCGCAGGCATCAACAACGCCTAAAACGTAGCAGCGACAAGCAGGCCGATATCCGCATGGCACGCCGGAGCAATGCCCAACTACCTCAGTCGTTGCGGGTCCGCGGAGCCACGCCCCTGCGACCAATGAAAGTGGGGCGGCTCCGGGAAACTCGGCGATGCATCCATCCTTATTTCGACCATTTCCTGAATCGAAGCGCTTTTGATGTCGACCTGGCGTGGGCGGGTGATAGTCCTGAGATTAATCGCTTCCGATGGAAGCCACATCTGACGAAGGCGCAACGCGCCCTCGTCGCCTTCCACCTAGCGAAGCTGAAGGTGAAGGACAGGGCGCGCGGCATCATCAGGCGTCGCTATCGGGCTTTCGTAAAAGTGACGTCCGGAAAGCATTTCACGACGAGCGAGATCGTGAAGCACCTCAAATTCAGGCTGGAAAGCGTGAAGGAGGAAACCGGCATCGCGAACCCGATCGAAGCGAAGTGCCTGGAAGCCCTACTGAGCAATCCAAGCGCAATCGCACGACTCGTCGCTGCCTCCGCGCTCCCGAAACCGCAGCCACTGATGCTGGTCTCGACCGCTGTGCCTCAGGTGGTCAAAACACGCCTCCATCGCAAGGCGCGGGATTATATTTATTAAGAGGGTTGCCTTGGTATCTCTCCGTCTTGTCGGACCACAACGTTTGTGCAGTTGGAGCGCCGCAGGGCCGCCGTCAAATGCGGGGTTTAAGCGCGTCAGTCACACAAAATTCAGAACATCTAACAAGGAATTTATTTTTATCGTCAGTGCAACAAAAGGCGTGCGCCGAGCCATCCCAACATCTGCGCCCGGCTGCGCTAGCAGATTGACGCACCGACCGACTTTAGTGTTTTAGTAGCCACCGCTTAGCAAGATCGACGTGTCCCGATTGACTTTTCCTGGTTGAGCTGGTTAGCAAATTCACCGACATATCGTCGACTTTCGCGACCGAATTTATTGTTTCGAGCCAGTTTTCCGAAGTGACCGGGGTGTCAGCCCGAAACCCGAAATATATATCGCCTTTCCTCCGCGCACCATCCAACGCTTCAGCAAGCCCTGCCCACCATCGAAGAGTTGACGCGCGAGTTCCCCCGGAACGGGGATAGTGCCTGAAACACCGGCGAGCGCGGTAGGCGCTCATCGGGCGTTGGCTTCGGGATGCTGGATCGGGATCGGCGCCGTCCGCTTTGTTTGCAGGTTGAGCACGACGCCCTGCGATTCCAGACCGCCGGTGGAGAATAGTTCAAACAGCATCTGCGCGGCATGGCGGGCGGTGAAGTCATTGATGAACAGGCCCTGGCGCGCGAGCGACATGCGCACAGAGCAAGAGGGGGTATCGTCCTCGGGTACCGTTTCATCGAGCAGCTCCGGGTACCGTTCCGTGACACAGCACAGACGCTCCGGCGCGTCGGCGGGCATGGCGCGACTGGGCGGCTGCCCCAGTACCACCTGCCCGTCATGCACGCGGTTGCCCAGGTCAAGCCAGTAGAGGTACCGCCACTCGCCGAACAGGTGTGTATGCATCGTGCGCCGGGCCGCGCCCGTGTCGACGCAGCTGATCAGGATGTCCGCGTCGCCCCGCGAAAATCCGTGTCCCCCGCGCCATGACGCTTCGATGCGGCGCACGCTCGCGTTCCAGTCGAGGCCGTAAAAATGGTTCAGGCGGGAGATGGTGACCACCGATTTGTGCGACCCGACATCGGCTTGGCTGTAGAGCTGGCGGCCCACGTTGGCTTCGGAGACGATGTCCGGGTCGAACGCGTGCACGTGCAACCCGCCGGGGTGCCCAAGCGCGCGCATCGCGATGTCGAGCCGCGCCAGGCAGCCCGCCATTTGCGCGCCGTTGCCGCCGACACCCGCCAGATGGATGGTGACGCGCCGTGCGAGCAGTTCGCTCGGAATCCGGTGGGGAAGGCTGTCCATCTTTGCTCTCCTTAGTTTTGCTTCAGACCGAAATACGCGGGCCAGCGGTCGCGCAAGCCGATGAACATGCCGTTCATCGCCAGCCTGAAACAGACGTCGGGTTGGCGCTCGCGCACCCGGCCGAACACCCCGCAGATCCTGATGGCCTGATCGTCGGCGTCGTCCTGTGCCGAGAAGAATGCAGGCTCGTCACCGTGCGAATGCAAGTCAACGGCGAGATGCTCGGTGGCGGCCAGCGGCGGACGCCGGTAGACGATGTGATCAGTGTCGGCCTCCACCGTCTCGCACGCCGCCAGCCGCAGGGCGTTCGTGCGCTCGCAATGAACGATCACGGCGGCCGTTTCGATGGGAGCGGCCCGGCGCGCCTGCGCAAGAAAGCCGCGCAGCAGCCGGGCTGGGATCGCGCCGAAAGGGAAGGTCAACGACGGCGCCAAGAAGCCGTACGGCAGCGCAAGGCCGGGATCGATGCTGCCGCACTGCTGTATGCACGTCATCCATGGCAGCCTTATCTCCACGAACACGCCGTTCGCGGCCATGACGATGCGCTGGCCGCGCGCCATGGCGGGCAATGCACAGAATCTGGGTGCTGCGATGACGGGGCAGGCGGCCATCAGTGCCACGTCGCGCGGGTCACTCATGATAGCCTCCAATGCTTGAAACGGTGTCGGCCAGCGTGGCGTTGGCGGGCACGAGCACGCGGGCGGGAAAGCGTGCGGGTGCGCTGTCCAGTAGGCTTTTCCAGAATGCGTGCGCGCCGCCGGGGTGCCGCACGATTTTCGTCCCGCTCGGGTGCGAGAAGAACGAACCGAAGAATGCGTCGGTCCAGGCATCGATTCGCTGGCACGCGTCGCCGGTGGGCATGACGGTGCTGCCCTGGCAGATCGCGCCGTCGTCGCCGACGTTGAAAAAAGGGGCGCGATAGAGCTTGGTGTCCGGACCCGGACGTTCATCCGATTTGAGCGCCCACACCCACCAGCCTTTGCCGCTGACCGCGAATACCAGCGACGGATGCGGCAAGGTTTCTCCGCGCTCGCCGAGCGCTTCGCAGCGGAACGCCATATGCCGTCGAGCGGCCGGCAGCCACCATGCGAGTAAACCCGGCCCGCTGTACAGTGTCCTGCCATCGAGGAACGGCGCGCCGACGGGACTCTGGCGGCACAGCTCCGCAGCCAGCCGCCGGGCGTGGCGGGGCGAGAGGGGTTTGCCCGCGAGGACTACCGGCCTTCCATCGGCCACTTCGACTTGATGGACGCTGGCGTAAGCGCGGGTTTGCCGCGCGCCGGTGTCGCGGTAGATCAGCACGGCCTCTGATAATATGAGACTTGTGGCGCGCGGCGCCTGAATCTGGAATTGAGCTCGCATGGTTTGTCCTCCTGTGCGTTCAGTATCCCTCGGTGAGGTGCGACAGCAAGCGGTCGACTAGGCCGATGGCGCGCAGGTGCGGCGTCATGGCGCGCATCCAATGCGCCAAAGTTGCCGGACCGTCGATGGGCAGGATCACCTCTCCGATCTCGTCGAAGGAATCGCCTTGCCACGCCCAGTGCGCATAGTCATCCGATACCCTGACCGCGATATCCTCGTCCCGCCAGCACAGCACCGCCGAGTAGCCCGTGAACTGGCCGTCCCTGATGGCCGCGAAGTCGGATGTCAAGATGATGTTCGCCAAGGAGTACGCTAGCGTAGTGGCCTGGCGCACATATTTGTCGTTGTGGCTGGTCGCGATGTCCCGCAACGCCTTGCGCGCGAGCAGTTTGCGTGGTCGGTGCAGCGCCCAGCGGGGAAACGCGGATTCGATATCGGCGCGCGTGACCATATCAGCGCGCATCGCCTCCCTCGCTTGCGCGTCGTCGCCGCATTCCGCGTCAAGGAATTCTGTTTCGTCGGACTCTCCGAACCAATACTGGTTGCTGGCCTCGTCCAGCACGACCGAAGGGGAGAACAGCGGGCAGGATTGGACGCTGCTGTCCTCCATGACGCATAGCACCGTCGCGCCCAATCCCGGCACCGCATCTTCCAGCCGTTGCAGGCCCGGGCCGACGGTCCAATGGCAGACGTTGCGCTCGTACCAGCTGATGTGCACGCCGCGCAAAGCCTGTGCGTCCGATGCGTTCAGTGCTGATCTGTCCGTCTCAAGTTCATCGACCGTACCCACCGGCACCGGCTCCAGCAGGAACACCGGTTCCAGACACTTTGTTTCTCCGATGTGCCGATGCAGCCAGGACGAGAGCGCGATGGCGCAGGCGTCGAGCGGATCGTTGGTGGCCAGCGGGAAGTGACCGGGTGTGACCGCCTTGCCGCTTGCGAGGTAGGCCGCGATCATGCCCGCGACGCGCTGGCCTGCGGCCGGCATGATCGATGTCGGGATACCTTGACCCAGCGCCGGCTGGGCCATGATGGCTAGGGGAGCGGCGGCAGCCATGTTGAGGGAACGCTTTGGGAAGCAGGGCGAGTTTCCGGCGAGTGCCTCGCGCAGGCGGCGGTGAAACGCTGCCAGCAACATGCGGTGTGGACCAGCGCCTGTTTGTCCAGCGCGCGGTTGATCGCTGCGGCGCCAGCCTCCGCGCGGCCCTCGGCCATGGCGGCCGTCAGTTCGTTGAACTGGCGCCAGCTCATCGCCCCCTTGGTTCCCACCGCGCGCCGGAAGGTGATCTCCTGCGCGCCGTTGACCAGCTCTTCACCCACGACAATTTCCGCGCTGATCAGTTCGGGATAGATGGCGCTGTGCAGGTCGCGCACATCGCGCGGGGCCATGCCGGGCGGCGCGGGCAGCTCGATGCCGTTGTAGCGGTAGACGCGCCGGATTTCTTCGATCGCAATGGACATGCTTTTTCCAGTCAGAAAAGTTCGGGCTGGCGGTTCTTCATCCAGTCCCGGTCGGGGTCGTCGTTCGGGTTTTTATTGTCGCCAGTCTCCGCGACGGCGGGGCACCGCTGCGTCTCGCAGGTGGGCGGGAGCTTCGCTTTGGCGATCGTCCTGGGTCCGGCCTTGGCGGGCTTCGGGCCGGCCGCCTGCGCCGCGTCAAGCGCTTTGGTGGCGGCGTCGACCTGTTCAAGTAGCGGTACAAGTTTCGGCGTGTAGCTGGCAAGCGCGGCCGCGAATCCGGTGTCGAGTTCCTCTGGCGTGGCGGTCAAGGTCAGATCCCGCGACGGCGACGAGGCAGTGCCCTTCGCCGGGCGCGGCATCACCGATACCGTCATCACGCCGCGCCCGGGGTCCGCGCTGATCAGCATGGCCAGGTGCGTGCTGGTGGCGATGGGGTAGAGCTCTGTGAACGTTCCCATGGTGTGTCTCCTTTGATGGTCGATAACCTATGGTACCGGCGGCATCGCGCAGGTCTAGTGCCGCCATCGGAATCACTGTCGGCGGGCGCATCGGTGGATGGCGTTGCCGACGCATGGCCGGAGTCGTCCCACATGGCTGACAATCCGGCCAGGCTTTCTGCGCTATCGACCAAGCTGACGCTGATTTAGAGGGCGCGCTACGGCCGCTGTCAGCGTCCGGTACTCGGCAGATGATCTTCTGATGGCGTCCGCCTTTCAGGCGGAGCACCCGTTCCCCGCAATGTCGGCAAACCCGCCCGCTCGGTTGGCCCGCGCCGAGAACGAGGGCATTGGTACAGCGGCCGCATTTTCCAATCTCTGCACCCTGGTCAAACGGCAAATTGGGCCATATCGCTCTTCCGGCCGGATGCGTCGGGCGGAAACGAAATCGACGTCATTGTTGATAAATATCAATTTACAACAGGAAATTAGCAATAGGCTGGAGACCTCTGCTAACAGAAGTAACGGGATGTTTATGGATACGTCAAAAATTGCGGCGATGCGTCACCTGGTGCAGGTATTGGCGCAGACTCATGGCGCCACATTTGCCTGTTACTTCATTTTCGAGAACCTTTCATGCATAGAGACGGCATGGCGGCGACAGCATCCGGCCCAGATTTTTGGTGCTCCATCGCGAGATTCGGCTGTGTTTGTGACGCTTGACGCGGAGGGTGAGTCTTAGCGGATGCTTCCATGCACGGACTTGCCGATTCTCCGGCTATCGACGCTTCCCAAATATCCTCGCTCGGCAGGTGCAACCCGACGCGCCCGTGCCATGCATGCGGTGCTTAGCTTGATCGCCAAGCGCGTCTCGAACAGCGCCACGACCGTCAGAACGTCGCCTTCGTCCAGCAGGTCGGACGGGCGTCGTCCCTTCGCGTCCGCATCAGTTTGTTCGGATTCAACCCCAGGACTTTTTAGCATGGGGAGCAGGCGTGCTTCCGGTTCTCTATGGTGCTACCGGGATGACAAGATTGCGTGTATTTAGCTGTCTCTTGGACGGGGATCGAACCCCTTTGCTAGCCTACGTCGCGTACCGTTCCAAGTCGATCACCGAGTCGGCCATGTCCGCCAGTTCCGGCGTATGCGAGATGAAGTACTCATGCGCGTACCCGCCGGCGCGCAAAACCTCTCTTTTCATCGCCATAAACCGCCGCTTGTGTTGATTGTCGAACGCGCCGTCGGCCTCGTCCGAGAACAGCGTCGCGCTGCGCTGGCCGCCCGCCTGCGCAAGGTGCAGCGCCATGGCGCGCCTGAGGCACTCGTTGATCCAGATCCGCTCGCCGCCGCTCATCCTGCCGACGCTTTTGATGGAGTCGCTGTTGGCGTCGTGGACGGCGATGTCGAAGCCTTCGCGCAATTCTCCTTTGGCGGAGGCCAGCTGGGTTTTGATGGAGACGGAAAAGCGCGGGCCGTAGCAGGCCAGCAGCAGCTGGTTGGCGAGCATCGACAGCTCCGGCCCGGCGTCGTCGATGGCCAGCGCGATGATGCCGTCGTTGCCCAAAGCCTTGGTCAGCAACGACCAATCCTCCATGCGGCGCTCCAGTACCCTAAGGCGTTGTTCAAGATGTTCGCAAGCTTCCCGCTCGGTGGCGTGGCGCCTTTCCAGGTCCTCCGCACGATCATGTTCACGCAGAGCGGCCAACTGCGCCTGCTCGGCAGCCTTTACATGCGCGCCTGCCTGTTCGCACTCCCGCTCGGCCACGCCGACGGCGTGTTTGTCGAACGCCGGGGGCAATTCGGCCAACAGCTTGTCGATGCTTTGCACGGCTGCACTCGGTTGGGCGGCAAGCCGCAGCCGTTCGTTCAATTCCACGATCCTGCGACGCTGGGCGCGGTATTCTTTCTCGTCCTCGGCCTGTTCAATGGCGCTATTCCCGTCGTGCGAGGTCAGGCGGAGCTCGACGTCTGTCAGCATGACGCCTTGCCGTGCCAGGAGCTCGCACGTCGCGGCTTGCCGCTGGTAACGGGCCACGCGGTTCTGACTGCGCGCCAGTTTCGCTTCCGCTTCACGCACCGAAACGCGAAACTGTTTTAAGGCGTCCGCTCGTGGGCGCAATGCGGCGATCTCGCTTTCGAGCTTGGCGTGCGCCGCGTTCAGACGCGCCACCACGGCGCCGGCGTCGGGGAGCATTGCTTTTGCCGTGTGGGCGTCCGCCAGGAGCTTGCATTCACCCTGCAGCGCCATTCCGGAGCACGGAACTTCGCCGGTCAGGCCGAAGCGGCGCCGCAGTTCCTGCGCCTTCAAGGCCGCCTGGCCTGCTTCGCGTTCCAGCGCCGCCTGCTGAGACCTTGTGAGCGCCATCTGCGCCGCCGCGCTTTCGCCGGCATGCAGTTCCGCTTGTTTCGCCCGCAGCGTGGCTTCGCGCCGCGCGGCGACCGTTTGCGCCGCAGGTAGCCGTTTCGCCGCGCGCTGGGCCCGGTCGGCTTGCTGCAGCGAAGCCTGCAGCGTCGTTTGCTGCGCGCGCAGTGACGCCAGGGTGGTCTCCCGTCGCGTCGCGCGCTGCGCCAGGCGCTCGGCCAGGCCGTCGAATGCGGCTTCCTCGCGCCGGCATTCGGCCTCGAGCATCTCGAGCGTCCGTCGGTGCGCATCCGTCGCCGTGTCGCGCTCGGCCAGCAGCTGGGCGCGCCTCGTCTCGTGGCCGGCGGCCATCGCCTGCACGATGCGCAAAGCAGCCAGCGCGGTACGTTTGGCGTCCAATCTGGCGGCGGCCACCTCCCGGCTGCGCTGCGCAAGAGCCGCCTTCTCGCGGGTGTCGCCCAGGGCGTCGCGTTCGGCGCCCAGCTCGGCCAGCCGCTTGTTCTGGACCTGCAGTTGCTGCCTGGCGCTCAGGAGGCCCGCGCGCAGGAGGCGCATGACCTCCGCCGCCTGCTCGCCTTTTGACCGCACGGCGTCCAGGCGCAACAGGTCCGTCAGCAGACTCTTGATCTCCCCGTTGCGGTAGCTAGATAGCTGGCGCCGCTGTTGGGCTGAAAATGCGGTGCTGAAAAACGTCGTGGCAGATCCCGCAATGCCTTCTACGCAGCGGACGTAGGTGTCCATCTTGCCGTCCGATACCGTTCCATCGGGCAGGCCCGCCGGCGTCCAGCCGTGTTCGGCCAGCCGGTGCAGGTAGGCTTCGGTCCGGCGCTTGCCGCCGGTGCGGATGACAAGATGGCTGCGGTACCGAACCCCCGCCATCGACCACTCCAGCTCCTTGTGGTTTTCCGGCAGGTACACCTCGTCGTAGTACGAGAACGCGCCCAGTCCGTCGGTCCCGGCGCGCGACGGCATGACGGGGTAGGGCGTCATGTTGTCCAGTATCGTGCTCTTGCCGCGCCCGTTGCGGCCGGTCAGCGCCACCAGCGCGGCGCCGCCGGCCTCGCGTTCGAAGTCGATCGTGATGCTTTCACGGCCCATGCCGTCGCGGATGCCGCGAAAGCCGGTCAAGGTCAACGACAGGGGAATCATGGTGCTGTCCTTCACTCCAGGGAGAAGGCGGGTGCCTGCGCTTCCGGATCCCATGATCTCGCCGCCGCGAGCGCGGTCAAGGCGCCGTCTTGCGCTGGCGGCGCGAGCAGCCGTTGGGCAATGGCCTCGGGCAGCAGGTTGTCCAACTCCTGAAGGCAGGACAGCAGGGGCTCGGCGTCGACCTGTGCCGCCGCCGCCCATGCCCGCAACTGGGCGCGCATGTCGGCGGCGCGGGCGATGCCGGCCGAACGGGAGCGCGACACCGGCAGCACGCGTCCTTCCAGTTTGACCCCGGCCGCGCCGACGAGCGCGGCGGTGATCGCGTCGCGGTCCACCTGGTGCCCCTCCTCTTCGGCAACGCACCAGCTCACCTTGACCCAGGCGCCGGCCAGCTCATGCTCCGCCGCGAAGCCTGACAGCGCAGCCAGGTCAGGCGCACCTGAGAATACCAGTTCATGCGTACGCCGGGCGGGCGTCGGTACCAGCGTCGCGGCGGCGTGGTGCGCGTCGACGTTCCACATCAGGAAACCCTTATCACCTTGCTCGCCGTAGTGCAAGCGCCCTATGGACCCGGGATAGGCGATCATCCTGCCATCCTCGGACCAGCTCTGGTGCTTGTGAATGTGGCCGAGAAGGAAGCCGTCGGCGCGCGCTGAGAATAGCGCCCCGGTGGTGAACTCATGGTCCTGGCCCGCCATGGGTACGCCGTGTTCGGTCGTGCACCCGCGCACCGTGCCGTGCGAGACACCGATGCTGGGAACGCACTGGGCGCGCGCGTCGTCGTGCGACGGCGCCAGACCGGCCAGCAGGTAGTTCAGGTGTTCCCCCATCGCGCTGGCGGCGTCGCCGGCGCCGACAGTTGCCGCCAGCGCCGCCTTGTTCAGCGTGGGCACGCAGCTGCACAGCAACCGCGCGTCTGATGGACAGCCGTCGAAACGCCAGCCCTGCGATGCCGACCAGTCTCCGTTTTTCAACAGCGCCACTTGCTCGATACGGTCCGCCACGTGCACGGGAAAGCGGCCCCCAAGCAGCGGGAACAGCTTGAGCATGCCGGGCGGCTCGTGGCTGTAGGTGCCCTGCAGGAGCAGCACGGGGCAGTGGTCCGCCAGCCGGCGTATCCGTTGCGCCAGCGCGGCGAACGCCGGGGAATGCGCGGGCAGCGCATGGTCGGTGGCGTCGCCGGAGATGACGGCGACCTCGGCACGGCGCCTGATGGCCTCATTCACCGCGTATTCGAAGCAGGTGTCGACCTCGGTCAGGGTGTCGTCGGCGTAGTGCAAATCCGAGAAATGGGCGATGGTGATCATTGCGGCACCTCATTGCGCCGGGCCGATTTCGGTGTCGATCAGCGCGGCCAGTCCGGCGGCATCGTCCTCGTAACGCTGGAGGTCGGTCAGCACGCGCTTGACGCCCTGCGCGTTGCGGCGCCAGCCGACACCCCATGCCCAATCCAGGTAGGCGTCCATCCTGGCGCGCCCGACTCCCAGTTTATCTCCCAGCGCGTACACCGCGTCGGCCCCATCGGCCTCAAGCGGGGAGGGCGGTGCGGAAGCGGAACTTGCTGCTTGCCGGACTGCCGCCTGCGCCGGGGCGTGCGGCGCGGCGGCGGGTGTATCGTCGTCCGCCGCAGGCGCTTCGGGTTCGATTTCGCGCAGATGCTGCGGCTCGCCTTGCAGGGCCTGCGCGCAGGCGTCGGCCATGCGCAGCGTTGCATCGTCGTCCTGCTTGGCGAGCAGGGCCGCCACGTCCACCGGCGCCTCCAGCTCGATGATCCAATGCGCGCTGCGCACCGGCTGCCCGGTGGCGGCGTCGAGGTGGGACACCTGGCGCAGCTTCTTGGTGAGATAAAAGGGCGTCCGTTGCCGGTCCAGGAATCCGGCCAGGCGGCCGCCCCGCATGAAGGAAATCGCCTCGAACCGCTCGATGGCGCGGGAGAGCGCATAAAAACTGTTGGTGTGCAGTTCGAACGCGTCGAGCGAACGGATACCGGGGATGTAGAAGACGAACCGGCCCGACAGGTTACACTGGCGGCTCTGGAATTCCGGGCAGCGCTCGGGATCGCACAGTCCGCCGTTTTCCTGGCGCGGCTGTGTTGCCCGGCCACCGAAGGTCCTCAACGTCCGCTGGCTGCGCGCGTCGATTTTCGCCGGGGCGAACATCATGCAGCGGCGCGTCTGCCCGTCGGGCGAGTATTCGCTCCAGTAGCGCTTCTCGTTGCGGGACCAGCAGGCCAGCTCGTGCGGCATGACGCTTTGCCACGCGTCCGCCGGAAAAATGACGGGAAAGCGGTACAGGCGCAACTGCCCATCTCCCCGGTCCTCCCCATAGGCCTGCAGGATCTGGCCGGCCAGTGCCGGGTTGGGGAAGTCGTCGGGCCGCACCGTGAACCACGCCACGTTCTTCGGTGCCAGGGGATTTTTGACGCCGGGGAAGCGCTCGGCGATTTTTCGCTCGATCTGCTCGAACGTCGCGTTCTGCGCCAGCCCGTCCTGGTACAGCGCCCGGATCTCGGGGTTGGCGGCGGCCGATTTGGTCAGCACCTTGATGCCCGCCCGGATTTTGCCGGCAGTCGGTATCCTGGGCTGCGGCCGCCCGAGAATGGTGGCGGGGCGGTGGCCCGGGGTCGATGTCGCTATGTCGCTGCTGTTCATGCTAGCCTCCTGCGGTAGGGAATGGATGTCGATTCCATGTTCCCATCGGCCGGCGCGCTTGCAAGTCCCGCGTACCCTGAGCGTTCTGTCCGAGCCGGGCGGCCAGTGGCCCGCTCCTCGAGCGTGGGCTTGAGCAATTTGATGACGGCCGCTTGCCGCAGCCCC
The DNA here is from genome assembly GCF_059704565.1 of Massilia sp. NBRC 108631. Classification (NCBI taxonomy): domain Bacteria; kingdom Pseudomonadati; phylum Pseudomonadota; class Betaproteobacteria; order Burkholderiales; family Oxalobacteraceae; genus Massilia; species Massilia sp. NBRC 108631. Next base: position 44,199 of record NZ_BAAKJE010000010.1, on the reverse strand, counting down.
AGCGCCAGTCCGATCTCCCGGGTGGTTGCGCCGCTTTGCCACAGTCGCAGCGCCGCCATGCGGCGCGCGCACATCGTGTTCACGCCCGTCAGGCCGCCGTGCATGAAGATGCGCCGGTAGATGTCGTGTATCTCCTTGCAGATCACCTGTCGGCCTTCGGGGTAGGCAATGAGCATCGGACGCCCGTCGCGCGACAGGAACAGCCTGCCGGCGGGATCAAGACCGCGATAGCCGCTGGTGCCGCTGGTACCCCAGTCGTTGGCCTGCCGTTCTTCGAGGTAGTTGTCGATGGCGGCGTTGGTGCTATCGCAAAGGAAGGGCAATGGGCGGGCGGCGCCGTTGCTGGCGATCGCGGCGCGCAGCAGCGACGCGCGCCTGACGTGCCCGGCCAGGTCCAGGTAGTCGTGCACGGCCAACTGCGCGATCTCGAGGGGCTTGGCGCCCGTTGAAAAAAGTACCAGCAGCAGCGCGCGGTCGCGCAGCGGAGCATGGCTATGGCGGTCGATCTTCTGCAGCAGCATGTCGATTTGCGCCGGCGTCACGGAAGCAGGGGGACGGTTCAGGGCGGGCGCCGCGCCGGGATGAAAATGCTCCAGCGCTTCCATGTAGGCTTGGCGGTGGTGGCGCAGCAGGGTGGCCGTCGGCGACGCGTCTTCGTCCACGTCGATCACGCCGACGATTCGCTGCAGCGCCTGCGCTAGCCGCCGCACGCGCGTCGACACGGTCGATTTCGTGACGCCGTGCGCCGCTGCGATATGGTCGTAGTCGATACCGGCGGCCACCGCCCGCAGCATAGCCGTCGAGCTGATTAGATCCCGTGATTCCATGATGCCTCCCGTAGATTGAGTTCTCCACCATCTTCCGAACTCGCGGGGTGTCAAGCCAGTGGGAAATCGGTGCAAAAGCGGCGTCTTTCCCGTGCACGGGATTTGACAGGATGGCAGGCTGCAAGCAGCGCGGAACGTTTGGCAAGGCCAGACGACCTGTCGGCGCATTTGTCGAGAGGACCGGAGTGCGTCAATTGGATACCCCGTGTTTTGCGCACTGTTTCCGGGCGTCGTGTCGCACTTGTTGCCGAACAGCGCGGCCGGCCGGGAAATGCCCAGCGCATCAAAGACGCCAAGCCGACCAAAAGGCCAGAGAGGATCTGGGCATTGTTAGCTTCAAGATGAACGAGGGCTGGTCTAGCTGGACGACCTCAAGCGAACCGAACGGCGAACGTGATGACCGAATGTATATATGCAGACATTGCCCGGTATCGGTCTGGGATGCGTCCGGCTATCTGATCGTGCGGTCGATGCACTACCGGTGCTGCCCAGCTGGCATGTTGGCTTCCGTCGTCAGGCGCTTCCTGGGCGCTTCGCAGATGTATGCTGCGGGAGGAGGCGTTCCCCATCGTTTCGCATGTTCCGAGCACTATAGCGCGCATTGCGCTTCCCAAAAATCTGTCCGGTGGTGCTCGCTGCAATTTAGGTACAAGCGCTGGCGGGCGACCCGGTATTGGCCAACGCGGGCGAGTATCTCCCGGGTGTAAACGCTGGCGGCACCGGGCAGGGGGGCGACTTCCCGAAGCAGGCAGGCCGAATAAGCCGCGAATTCCGCTCCGCCGCTAGATAGGGGATCCATGGCCAGCGCTGCGTCGCCGACAGCGAACCATCCCGGACCTGCCGCAGTCTCGAGCCAGGAACTGCCGGCAAGCACTGGGCCGCCAATCCCTTCGGGGAGGAAGGCGGACTGACGCAGCGCCGGCTTAGGCGGCAACGCAGCACGCCATGCGTCCCGCCAGTTGCCGCCATGGCGGCGCTGGACGTGCGCCCCCGTGATAAGACAGATGGAGGTTGTTTGCCCTGTCGTCGCAGAAAACCACCAACCGTCGGGCCCGCTGACGAGGGTGGTCGTGCCGCTGTCCTGCGAAGTGGCCGGCCCTTGTCCGTGCAGCGCGACCAACGGCCGAAGGCTTCGGCGCACGGCCCCTGAGCGCCGAGCCACCAAAGCCGCGCGCCCGGTTGCGTCGACGATGAGCGTGCATGGAGCCGGAGACGCGGCCGGTCCGATGACGGCGGTATGATGCCTGACGCCCTGCAACAATGCCTGCGCCAGCAGAAAGCGTTCCAGCTCCGCGCGTTGAACTATATAGCAGGGACCGGACGGATTGAACAGCGAGTCACGACCATCCCAAGTGTCCGTGCCCCAAGCCGACCAATGCGCGGTACGCTCGCATTTCCCCTTCCATTCGCGCCAAGCCGACCCCAAGCCAAGCGCCTCTAGATGCCGGACAAATGCCGGCCCAACGGTCATGCAATAGTTGGCCAGCAATCCGGGTGCCTTGCCAGTCAGCGTCACGTCCGGCATGCTGGTTTTGAGCGCGATCGCAGACAGGCACCCAGCCACACCGTTACCGATGACACAGGCGGAAGTCCACTTAGTGGACACTGCCGGCTCCGATCAGCTGGCGCCTTGCCGCGAACGTGCTCACATCCAGAAGTTGGGCGGCGGCAGCGGCCGTGCGCGGAGCAGGGGCGATAGGTTCGGCTCTTTCCAAACCGAGCACTTGCAAGCCCATTCGGATTTCATTCCGCGCTTCCAAGGGCGAGACCGTTTCGCCTGGCATGGGGCAGCGCTGTTCGATCCACTCTTTGAACGCGACGACCTGCGCAGGGGTTAATACATCAGGCATGAGTCGCTCGAACACGTGCGTGATCAGTGTGCTGCTGTTCGGCTCTCCGGGTACCACGTATTCGCTGGCGGCCAGTGTCCGCATGATGTCCTTGGCGTCGGCATGTGCAAACAAGTCGGCAATCGAAATGGTGCGGCCGCCGTCTGCCGAGATGGTGTGGCGGTTGTGGCCGGATTCCGCAGCGGCACGCTCGGCCATCGCCCTCAGGGTTGCATAAATCTGGTCCGCGATGCTGAGCGGTACAGGTGGCGGCAAGCTGGCCAGGCTGGCAATCCAATCAAACAGCGCGGCCTGTTCATCGACGGAGAACACTTTATACATGGGACCCCGGAATCCGAGCAACTGCCGGACGAACTTGCTGTTGTGCGGTTGCGCAGGATCGACCCATCCCTGCTGGTGTAAGGCGTCCAACAGGCGGTCCGGGTCGGCGAACAGCGCAGCAAGGGTTTCGTCCCCGAGCGTGACGTGTCCGTGGGCAGTCCGCGCATACGGTGCCTTGCATCGGATGATCTGGATCATTCGCTCTTTTGCCTGGTGTCCGGTCGACCGCTCGCCGTATCGCTCCGAGATCAACTCGTATAAGACCTTGCCCAGCGATCCGATCGAAGCCCACGTCACATAGCCGTTCCATATGCGCAGCCATTTTTCCTGCACGGCCTGCTCGCCGCCTGTGCTCTTGACTTGATCGAGGTAGAGCTCAATGGCTTCGCGCGCCATGGCTCCGTGCCCGGCCGTGACGTTGTCGATTGCCGCGTGCATGGCGTAGTATTGCGGATCGATGTCATGGTGCTTCAACATGCGCACGACCGGCAACATGGTTGGGGTGGCTTCCCATTCGAGGTAAAGCGTCATGCCGAGCAGTTCGGGGAAAAACGCGTCGGGAAAGAGGCCCACGCACAGTTGAAAAACGGGGTTCTCATAAGCAGCCGGCAGCAAATCCAGTTCGGTGAAAGCCCGTGACCGGATGGGGGGGAGATACACATCCAGGCTGCGTAACAAGGTGTCGTACACGTTCGAATGGTTCAACTCGCTTTCACCGTTTCCTGCTTCGTCGGCCCAGATGGCGAATAATTTCGCGCGTATTTCATCCACCGGACCTGCAGCCAGGATGTTTTGTAACCATGCACCATCGGTGAGGTTCATCGGCGCTTTCTGGCGCAAATTCTCGACGACGGCGGCCTTCGGAAAATCTTCCAGCCAGTGAGGGGTATCGATTGCCGCAACGAACTGGTTGTAGATCAAGTCCATCCGCGCGCGGAACGCATCAACCGAATAAAGGAAGGGGTGGTAAGTCGGTTCGGTAAAGTTCGCCTTGGCAAAGAATTTTCTCGCCGCATCGAACGCGATCGGCCTGTATTCCGGATAGTGTTCAATATTGATCAGTTTGTGGAAGGCGTCCGCCCAATTGGATTCCAGCGGCTCGCTCGCTTCCGATTCAATTTTCACAGGCGCGCCGAGCACGTGGTATGTTTCGCCGTCGGGCCCTGACGCTGTCACGAAGCCCAGTTTCGGCCAGTGCTGGACCATGGCGTTGTCGCCGTCGTGTCCGGCATCAGTGCCGGGCAAGCCGCGTGCCCAGGGAATGCGGCGCTTCAGCAGCGTCTCGTGTTCGCGTTCGAGCTCGGTACGCACTGCATGGTCGGAGCCGGTGTCACCCAACTCCGGATTTTCGAGCTCGGCTTCGATTTGCCGCAGGCGACGGTAGGCCGCCAAAGGCAGCACCTCGTCCGGTCGTTGCGAGGGCCACCAATGCGTGTTGCATTCGAAAAAGTCAGCCTGCCAAGGCAATGCCATACGCTTGGTTATGTCGCCCGCCTGCAGCGCGTCAGGGTCGAGACGAAAGGGCTCCAGATAGGCCTCTTGCTTGCGGAAAATCCAGCCGCCTTCGATACCCGGGTAGAAAGCGCCGCCGGTACAGGCTTCCAGCGCTGCGCGGTCGAGTCCCTCGGGGGTGATCCGGTCAGCCGGCAGCGGGGCTGTGCCCCAATCGCTCTCGAAATCACCGGCCGCCCAGTGCTCCAGAAGACGATACTGGGTACGAGTTAGCGCCAGCCATTTGCCTGGTGCGGCGTCCTCACAATCGCCGTCGTCTCCAGCCAATGCCGGCATGAACCGCGCATTCGCCTGCTGCTTGGCGGCTTCGCCAGTCGCGGCGGGATTCCTGAGCACACGGAAAAAGGCCGTTCTGGCCTCCTTGGCTTCCGCGCCTTTGCTCGACAAGGTCGCCATATCGAAGTTCCTCGCCCAACGTTCATGTGCGCTGTGCGCGCGCTCGTTCGTCCATCCGGCTTGGAGCGCCCGATCCAAAATGGGATAAATATGCCGGGTAAAGGAAGGCCTTGCAGGGGCGGTCAGCTGCCCTGATTCGATGGCCGTGTTTTCGGCGACATCGTACAGTGTCACCACATTGACCAGATCGGGCGCAAAGTCGGGCGGCGCTGTCAAGACCCAGGCCGGCTTCGCCCGCAGTTGCCGGCCATCCGGCAGCGTGACCAAGGCTTGCACAGGTCCGTCCGCGATATCGTCGTACCAGCGATCGTTGTTGGCATAATGGGAAATCAATCGGCCTTCCTCGACCGTCCCGCTCTTGCCGGGACCCGCCAATACCAGTAGCCGGCCAACGGCATCGGTACGGGCCTCGCCCAGCATGACGGGAACATCGAAGAACTGCCCATCGTCGAACAGGTGCCGTTGCCCGGCACCTGTAAGCTCAGCGGCTCGTGGGCGAATAATCAGCTTGTCCCTCTCGGCGATATCGTTGTTGCGCCACTCTTCTATGGGCCTGCGATCCGTCAGCAAGAGCTCTTCCCCTTTGCGGCCATCGAAGCGGTCCCACTCCGCCTTAGTGTTTGCAAGCTCCACAGTCCATGTGACGTTCGCTTCCGCAGCGGTTATTTCTCCGACTAACTGACCATTCACGTCGTATCCGAAGACCCGGAATCTCGCGGCCTGCCGTTTTACCCTGTCTTTGCTGCCAGCATCCTTGTATCCGTCGAGTGGCCGGGCGGGCATTCCCGGAGTTTCCGGGCCGATAAAATAGCCGCTTGGGCTGTTGCCGACGCGAGCGATGCCGATGGCTGGATGAATGGCGCAGCTGACGATCATTGGTTTCCCTTTCGACTGACTATTTAAGCAATCCGGATTTCAGCGAGCGCTGTCCTGCTCGACAGCGTTCGCTTCATGACGCAGCCGCGCCCAGCCGCTTATGGAGGGCGACGGACATATATCCGTGCATTATTTGCACGCAGACTAAGCAGATCGGACGGCCTGCCGATTTCCTAGTGAACCAGGCATGCGGAAACGATAAGCCGCATCAATGCGGGGTCCCGCGCAGACCCTTCTCTACGGCGTAGCGGTAGAAACTCAGGCATTCCGCCAATACGCCCTCGTTCGTCAGCATGCCATCGTCGGAGACGAGCTTCCCGGTGGGCGCGGCGATCTTGAATTCGCTCAAATGCACCTCGGCGGCCAAAAATATCTGGTAAACCGGCTTCGTGCACAGGAACGACGTCAGGTTGGTGCTTCCCAGCGCAGCTGTGAACTTACTGAATTCCGCATTCAGTTGGTCAAAGTAGGGAAAGCCGAAAGTGGACCCCGCAGTCGGCAAGGGAGCCGTGTGCTTTTTGTCGTCATCGAACGGATTGGTCAGCTGGTACATGATATTGCCGATCTTGTACTGGCCCGGATCGTCTTGTAGATACACCACTTCCTTCACGTTGCCGAGCGTCATGATTCCCGAGCATTGGGCGCAGGACTCCAGCGTGGTGTAAACAGTCACCCCCTCCAGCATATTGCTATAGCGGGCTGGACGTTTGGTAGGCGCATCCACCTGCCGATCGCCGACATTCCACGAGTCGTGGATATTGGTGAGCTTAAAAAGCCTGTTCAATAATCGTGCTTCCGCGTGCTCGATGGAACTGCTGAAAACTTCATTGTGGTTAAAGTCGAAGTCAATGATATAACCGTTGCGGTCGATAGCGAAAGCGGCGATATTGTGACCCAAATAGTTGCTATTCAGGAACGTGCCGCGCTTTCCCGCCCAGTGGTCTGCAGGCAATATGGCATTATGGGCATCAGTGTCTCCGAGCGTCGCTCTGTCGATTTTTTCCTCTGGCTTGGTTGGCTTGTTCGGGCAAAAATAGTGCGCCGCCAAGGACAGAAGCAACAGGGAATAAATATAATGCCGCTCCTTCTGCAGATCAGTGATTTCTTTTGTGACCGGTGCAACAAGCTCGCGGACTTTCCAGTCGAGGACTTTTTCCAGTGCAGTCATTCTGTTTCCTTAAAGAGGAGTGGTCGGATACATTTCTGTTCGGTTGAACGCTCGATTCGCTTTGTGCGGAGGCAAGTTGCGAGGCTGTGGCTGCTGGTCTTGCCGCCTATTCGGGCCTCGCAAAGCGAGGCCCGGCAGAGGCCTGAGGACTGCCGGCGGCCACCGGCACCGGACGGACCAGCGCTGTAGGCGCTTGCGCTTGCTTGGTCATCAACAGTTCCCTAAGTAACTCGGCTCCCTTTGTGGATAAGACTTGAAAATCGGGCGGTGACGTGCCTGCATCGTTGGCTTGCAGTGTCACGCTGAGGTGGTGCAGAATCTTGCTTATTCGCACCCCCTCGTTTAAGTTCAGGAATTTGACTTTGCTGATACCGCGTCCGGGCGTCCATTGGCCGCCGTCGATGTCCAAGATGGCGCCAGTGGCATCGCGCGCAATCTGAGTCGAATGGTGTAGGCCGACCACTTCCCATTGGCGATTGAAGACGGGAGCGCCGGACGAGCCGGCGTTGGTGTCCGCTTCGTAGACTAGGTAGGACGATGCTTCGTCGCGTTCCACGAGCCGATTGTCGTTGATGACGACTTGCTTCAGTTCACCCAGCGGATGCTGGATGATAAAGACAGGCTCGCCGACCGCGATCTTGCCCAGTTCGGCTGTCAGCCGGTTGTAGCCGTAGTCGCTGATGCGGGATTGACTGTCAACGCTCAGCGGCTTAACCGCTACCAGCACGTAGTCCAACAGATTCCAGGGACTGCTCAGCAGCAGCGTGTCGGGATCGAGCGCGAAGGTGACACTGGCGCCGAGCGTGCCATCGTAGCGTTCTTCGTAGTCGAACAGGGCCCACGAGTGCGGGGCGATCTCGGTCAGCGGCGGGCCGTTTTGATCCGACCAGTCCAGTACGTGGGCGTTGGTCAGCAACAGGCCTGGACCGACCAGGAAGCCGGTACCGCCGATCTCCCTCCCAGCCGCCGAGCGCGCGCGTATCTTCGCAACAGTATGGCGCAGGTCTGCGCCACGCTGCAGGAACCAGGCCGGCAAGAAGTCGGCTTGGCCGACCACCCGCTCCAACTGGTTCTGTGCTTGGTCGCTAAGTTGCCGGATGTCTGGCTGGGCGCGGATTTCCCGCGCAATTTCCGGTGCGAACATCTTTTCGGCCAGTGGCGAGCTGACCAGCCGGTGCGCACGGATGGTCGCGATAGCGGGGTCGATCAGGCGAACGGTTCCGGCGGCAATATGGGCGTACGTGTTGGCGACCGCGTCGTCCTTGCGGTCGAGACGCTCGCTTGCGGCGGCGTAGATGGGATGGAGATCGAGCATGACGTTAGAGGGCGATGATGTCGCTAACCGATTCCAGGCGGCGCCGGCCTGGCCCCTGTAAGGTTGCTTCCAGGCCGGGGTGAGATTCGACCGCCACTTCCGACGGGATCAGATGCGAGAAATCGAGCCCGGTACGGTCGATAATTTCCTGGACGCTGACTTGCCAGGTAGCCGGATTGAAACTTTCGAGACCGCCCAGTAAATCTTCCTGACCCAGCAGATAGGCCGATACGGTCAGTTGGTGCTGGTCGGTCACGTAGGCGGCAATCTTCCAGAAGTGCCGCGGCAGGCGCACACCGCGATACAGCGGGTCCTCGTCTGTCAGCACGGGTCCGGTGAAAATTGTCAGCAGGCGGTTGGTGCCCGTGGCCATTCCCAGCAGGTAGTTCTCGATACCCTGCCAAGTTTCGTCGTTCTGGTTGAAGTCGGCGTGTTGTGGCGAGCAGTTGGTGAAGTGGAAGGTGTCGTTGTTGGCCTTCAGGGCATCCGAGCCCCAAGCGGGATCGAGTCGCCGCACCAGATGGCCACGGTCGAGCGCATTGCGGGCATACAAATCTTCGCCGATCTGTTCCGATTGGGCGATGCGAGGATCGAAATACCAGGTGTCGCGGTCGCGCTTGGGCTGCTTCGCCTGGGCACCGTCAATATTGACGGCCGTATAGTAGGCTAGTTGCCGGCGGCGGTTGATCACGATGGAAAAGTGGTGGTAGGGCAAGACGGCTGCATCCTGGCCTGGTTGGGCCTGGGCGTTCTTGGCAGCGTTGCGTCGCTGGTCTTCGCTCAGGACGGGGTGGTCCACGGGCACGCCTAGGAAGTCCACCTGGTAGCCCTTGCGGCTTGCGTAGTCAGGGTCGATCTCAACCCGTTCGAGGCCGGTTACTGCTGGCGCCGGGCCGGCACCGGCGGGCAGGTGGGCCGCAGTGCTGATGGCGGCGTTGCCGCCGAGGGATACCGTAATCGTGAGGGGCACTTGCAGCTGGATCGTACTCATGAACACTCCGTGAAGTGAAAAATTGATCGGTAGAAGCAAGAGAAATATCCGGCAAAGTTGGTAAACTGTCAATCTAAATATTTTCATTTTGAAATGACTTTTTGGAAACTTGATTGTTGCTAGCCTATACGCAGGTTTTGCAGTCGATCCGCTTCAGGCGGTGCGCGTACGGGCGCCACTACGGCTCCGGGGCCGGTATGTATTCGCCATCTGAATCCGCCGTTGGGGGAAAAGGTCGGCCCGGAAGTCTGCTCTGCCTACGGGCTTGCGAGGACGTGATGGTGGCCTACAGCGCGGTGTACCAGAGTGATTCCTGAGGAGATGGGTACCTGATCAGCTAGTGACGACGGTGATCCTTGCAGATTGGATTTTCGCTCAAGGATTGGAGTCCTTCCAACTACATGTATCGCCGCTGCTGCAACCATTCGTCGTTTTGTTCCGGTATCAGGACGTCGACCACGCGGATGATGGCACGGTCATTGGGGAAGATGCCGATGACCTCGGTTCACCTTTTGACGGCGGCATTCAGGCGTTTGGGGCTGTGTTGGTGTGATGATCGAGATGGACTTGACGTCGGTCATCGACAGTAGTGAGCGACCTGGGCGTAGCGTAGCGCAGTCCGGTGGACGCGTATCAGCTTCCAGAACCGTCGCTGCCCACGTGCCTGATGACGCGCATCGAATGCGGCCCTCGGCGGCCCTCTGCGGCCCGCGCAGAGCCGCTTAGAAACCGCCTGCCGCGGCCGCAGCCTACCTGTGTTGGTCAAACAAGGCAGCGGTCCGGCTCATGATCTCGGCACCGCGGGCGCAGAGATGTTTGTGCTTTAGTTGGTAGAACATCGACAGCTCACCGCTCGTGTGGACTCGCAATGGGTTCTCTTCGAACAGGAGATAGACATGGGTCTCCGCGAGCGTAAGTCCAACGAGAATCTCGTCGCCGTCCGCGTCCACCGTCAAGGCGCCTCGGTTGAGCAACTCGCGGCGCCGCTCGTCGGTCAGGTTCAGCATTCACGGCCTCGCTGCGCATTTAACATGTGGAAGAGCTTATGCGGAATGCCGCTGAGCTGCAGCACGCTACGAGGCAACAATTAAACTTTCCGCGAAGTTAGATTTCAACGCGGGCATAGCCGAGTGGCAAGGCGTCGTCCTTTCAAGTCCGCAGGCCAATTCCCGGGTTGGCTCGGCCACCTGGTGCCCTGCGCATTTGTCTCCGGGTTGACGCCGGAAGTTTCATCGCGAGTTCACCAGTGGGCCAGGACCGCTATTCCGATAGCGAATGTGGCCAGCACGATTTTTTCACGGTTGCGTTCCCAGACGACTTGCACGAGCCATCGGATTGGGCGCTTCTCCGCTGCGTTTTTCAATTGGTGCATCTGCTCGATGTAGCGCGCCTGATGGCTGATTGTCCCGGAATGGCGCTTGTTCTCGTCCAGCGTGGCGGCGAGAAGGTCGAGAACATGGTGCTCGCGGATGTTGGCCCGCCAGGAGTCGACGCAGCGCAGGTGCGCGCCGGGCATGGGGCGCGACACGCCGCCGCGCTGCTCGGCGTCGCTGTAATCGAACACCAGTCCGAACTGTTCATAAAAGCGATTTCGGCGCAGCTTGTTCGTTGCCGTCCCCTGATGGCTGGCCAGTTCCACGCTATTGACAATCGCCTCCGGCCACTGCCGCGCCCAATTGACGATTTCGTTCATCAGATAGGTGCCGATACGATTGCCCTCGTACCCCGGCAGGTCGAGGAAAACCGCGCCCGGCATATCCGTCGTTGACGTGAGGGAGACGCTCTGGGTGCCGTCGAAGTGCCGGCGGTAGCTGGCGGTGAAATCTCCGGTGCGCTGATCGGTTCTCTCATACTTCGGCAACGCCAGCCGGTAGTGCAATTCAATGGCGGCCTTGTGCACCAATCCGTCGCGGGGATCCCGCTCGTACTGTTCCACGCGTTGCACGACAATGTGGCAGATCGGTGCAACGGAGGGATTGGTTCGGCTGCGCACTTCCAGCACCTGCAGTTGAGGCTTCGTGGCCTGGCTGTCCGCCCAGCCGGGGTCGATAATTGGTATTGGCATGTTGTAATTTTTAGCTAAGGTTGCATTTTTTAGTATAGGCCGGTTGCCCGCTACGGCCCGGTTCCGATGCGCTGGCCCCGGTCAATGGAAATTCCGGCTGCGCGTATCGAGTTCGCCGAGCAGGTGGGACAAGTCCACCAGCCGGTTCGCCACAAGGTGGCGCACATTGTTCGCCGTCTGCCACTGGCCGTACACGCCGAGCAGCGTCGCGCCCATCACTTCCCGCCGCTGGGCGTCAACCAGCCCCGGCCACACGATGACGTTCACGTTGCCGGTTTCGTCCTCCAGCGTAATAAAAACGGTGCCCTTCGCCGTTTCCGGGCGCTGGCGCACCGTGACGATGCCGCAGCCGCGCGCGAGGCGCCTGTTGTCGTAGTGGTTCAGCACTTCGGCGGGCATGAAGCGCATCGCGTGCAGCCTTTTTCTCAGGAACGTCAATGGATGCTTGCCGAGGGTCAGGCCGAGGTGCCGGTAGTCGGCCAGCACCTCCTCTGCGTCCGAGGGGGCCGGCAGCGACAGGGCTACCTCCTCGATGACGGCTTCGCGCAGCAGGCCCTTGGACGGCGCGCTTCCCGCCGCAACCCACATGGCTTCGCGCCGGTTGCCGGACAGCGACGCCAACGCGCTGGCGCTGGCCAGCAATTTTAAATCCTGCGCGTCGAGCTGCGCGCGCAGCGCCAGGTCGCTGACGCTGGCGAAGGGGACGATCAGCCGCGCCTCTTCGACCCGCCAGCCGGCGTCCCGTTTCAATCCGCGCACAAGATTGAGCCCGAGGCGCACCGCCGGCCGCCCGCTGTCCGACGGCTCAAGACTGGCCTCCCAGCCGCTGATGGTCACATCCACCGGGCGGACTTCCACGTGGTGACGGCGCGCATCCTGCACCAGCTGCGAAGCGCTGTAGAACCCCATGGGCAAGCTGTTGAGGAGGGCGGCCAGAAAAGCTTCCGGCTCGTGGCATTTGAGCCAGCTCGACGCGTAGGCGAGCAGGGCGAAGCTGGCCGCGTGCGACTCCGGGAAACCATACTCGGCAAAGCCCCTGATCTGCCCGACGATGCCGATGGCGAACTCGGCGGTATAGCCGCGTTCGGCCATGCCCGTCATCAGCTTTTCCTCGAACTGCTCCAGGCCCCCTTTGCGCTTCCAGGCCGCCATGGCCCGCCGCAACCGGTCCGCCTCGCCGGCCGTGAAGCCGGCGGCGACCATCGCGATCTGCATGACCTGTTCCTGGAAAATCGGGATGCCGAGCGTGCGCGACAGCACCGCCTCCATCTCCGGGCTGGGGTACGTCACGGGGTCTTTGCCCTCGCGCCGGCGCAGATAGGGATGGATCATGCCGCCCTGGATCGGCCCGGGGCGGATGATGGCCACTTCGATCACCAGGTCGTAAAACCTGCGCGGCTTCAGGCGCGGCAGCATCGACATCTGCGCCCGGCTCTCGATCTGGAACACGCCCACCGTGTCGGCCTGGCAGATCATGTCATAAGTGGCGGCGTCCTCGTGCGGCACGTCGCCCAGCTCGAACGGCATGCCGCGCCAGTCGGACACGAGAGAGAGCGCGCGGCGGATGCAGCTGAGCATGCCCAGCGCCAGGATGTCGATCTTGAGCAGTCCCACGGCGTCCAGGTCGTCCTTGTCCCATTGGACGATGGTCCGGTCGTCCATGGACGCGTTTTCCACCGGAACCAGACGGGACAGTTTTGAATGGGAGATGACGAAGCCGCCCGGATGCTGGCTCATGTGGCGGGGAAAGCGCATCAAGCGCTCGGTCAGCCATGCCCATTTTTCGGCCAGCGCCGAACCCGGATCGAGGCCGCAGCTGCTCATGCGCTGTTGCAGCTCGCTGGTCGCACCCCAGCTGTGCCCGGCCTTGGCCACCTTGTCCACGATGGACAGGTCGATGCCGAGCGCGGTCCCGACGTCGCGAATCACGCTCTTTGGTCGGTAGCTAATGACCACGGCGGTCAGGGCCGCGCGGGTCCGTCCGTACTTGCGGTAGATGTACTGGATGACTTCCTCCCGCCGCTGGTGCTCGAAGTCGATGTCGATGTCGGGCGGCTCGTTGCGCTCCTTGGAGATGAAGCGCTCGAACAGCAGCGTTCCGCGCGCTGGATCCACCTCGGTCACGCCGAGGCAGAAGCACACCGCCGAATTGGCCGCGGACCCGCGCCCCTGGCACAGGATCTTGTTGGCCCGCGCGAAGCGCACGATGTCGTAGACGGTGAGGAAGTAGCTCTCGTAGGCCATCTCCGCAATCAGCGCGAGCTCGCGCTCCAGCAGATCCTGCACATTGCCGGGCACCCCGTTCGGGTAGCGCCAGTAGGCGCCGAGGTAGGCCTGCTGGCGCAAATAGGTGGTGGCGGTCTCTCCCTCCGGCACCAGTTCGTGGGGGTATTCGTAGCGCAGCTCGTCCAGCGAGAAGCGGCACTGGTTTGCCAATCTCACCGTCTCGTCCAGCGCGGCGCGCGGGTAGAGGTTGCCCAGCCTGACCCGCGAGCGCAGATGCTGCTCCGCGTTGGAGGCCAGGCGGAAGCCGCATTTCGCCACCGGGATGCCGTGGCGAATCGCGGTCATGGTGTCCTGCACCGGTTTGCATGAGCGCACGTGCATGCACACGTCGCCGGTTGCCACCACCGGCAGTCCGTATGCCTCGGCCACCGCCAGCACCGTCCGGCGGTGCTGCTCGTCCTTCGAGCGGTGGTGCAGGGTCAGGGCAATCCTGGCGCGTCCAGGCGCGACCCGCAGCAGCCAGGCGGCCGACCTGGCGATGTCGTCCGCGGCATCGCCGTACCTGGGCAGCAGGATCAGCTGGCAACCAGGCATGCCGCGTAGTTCGGCCAGCTCTGGCGGCGGTGCGGCGATGTCGCCGGGACGGACCAGGTACGCGCCCTTGTCGGCGCGCCGGCGGGCGACGGTGATCAATTCGCTCAGGTTGCCATAGCCATCCCTGGTCATCGCCAGCACAAGCAGACTGAACGGCGGTTGGTCATCCTCGGGTGTCACCACCATCTGGCTGCCGATCAAGAGGGGTATGCCGCGCTCCTTCGCCGCCACGTGGGCTTTGACGGCGCCGGCAAGCGTGCATTCGTCGGCGATGGCCAGGGCCCGGTAGCCGAGCGCCTGGGCGCGCTCCACCAGCTCCTCGGGAGACGAGGCGCCGCGCAGAAACGTATAGTGCGACACGCACTGCAGTTCAGCGTAGTCGGGGAGGGGAGAGACGGGCCGGTTCATGGTCACGCGAACAGGCCGTGCAGGTACCACTGCATCTCGCCGCTGCGTTCGCGGTAGATCCAGAAACAGCTGGCGTCGGCGCCCTGGGCGATATAGTAGTCGCGCGCGGCGGTCTGGTCGTTCCACCAGCCGGCCTCGATGCGCTCCGGTCCGCGGATCAGGACCAGCGGGCTGCCGTAGAAGGGCCGCTCGTTGCGCAGCAGCAGCTTGACGGGCTTGGACAGCAGCCAGAAGGGGCGCGCCAGGTCTTCATACTCGTCGCTGACTTTCCGGAACTTGTCGGTGGCGGGTCCCCATGCGTTGCAGACCTCCGGCCGGTGGTCGGCGCAGGGGATGGGGACCAGGACGTTTTCGGGACCGAGGCGGGCGGTGAGCAGCTCCATCAGCCGCAGCATGTCGGCGGGAGAGCCGCCCGGTTCCGGGAACAGCGATGCGTTCGGCGGCTCCATTGGGGCCAGCGACAACGTCTGCAGCCGCAGGCCGATGACGGGCCCGGCCAGTTCCAGCTTGGCCAGGCGTTCGCGCAGCAGCCGCAGCAGGTGATCGGCCTTCCACGCGGGCTCCGCGAGCGCGATTTCCAGCGGTGTGGGCGGCACTGCCGCGCGTCCCCGCTCGTGTTCGAGCAGCAGCACAAAGACTGATACGGCCAGTTGCATCGCCGTCAGCCAGCCGGTCATCTGCAGGATCAGACCGGTCGCGCCGTCCAGCAAGGCGTCGGCGTGTTCGACCCGTTCGTGGGTTTCGATGTGCGCGGAGAAGGTGGCCGGGATGCTGATCCAGCGGAACAGTTCGGGACGGTCGCCATAGGCCCTGTCCAGCGCGTCCGCCAGCTGCGTGCTGGTCCTTCGCACCAGGCCCGCGCGCGGCAGGCGGCGCAAGGCGCCGAGGTCCTTCGCCCCCACGCCGGTCAGCCATTCGGCGTAAGGTTGCGCGGCGGGCAGGAGCGTGCACGGCAGGCCGTTGAGCACGCGCGCGAGGTGCTCCATGCGCAGGTGGCGGCGGGTCAGTGCCAGGTGCTTGTCGCGCCGCCGGCGCGCCAGCAGCCAGGCGCCGGCGGCCGTCGGCGCGGCGCCCAGCGTGGCCGTGAAACCCATCGCGGCCAGGCAGCTGCGGATGGCCCTCGAGAGCTGCGCGGCGCCGCCGAACAGCTTCATGCTGGCGCCCACGTCGAGCAGGATGCCGAAGTCGGATTCGACCATGATGTCCGGTGTAAAGCGGAAAAGCGCCATCGTGATGGCCTGCATGGCCGCCCGTTCTTTGACGTCGTCGCGCTCCAGCAGCACCGCGCCGGGCGCCACCGACACGATGCCGCCGCTGCGCATTCCGGTGCGCACGCCCAGGCCGGCCGCCATGGCCGACACCACGTGCGCCTGCCCATCATGCATGACGACATACGGACCCGGTTCAGACCAGCAGGGGCGTAGCGCTTCGAGCGGCAGCAACGGCAGGTACAGGCTGAACAAGAGGTGCATGGTCGAACTCGTGAAGGTGGCGGCGGTCTGGCATATCGTCCAGAGGGAGGAACAGGGGCGCGTCGCTGGCGGGCCCGCGGCGCTTGAGCATCTCGACGACCACACCGCCGTGGCACGGCCGCAGCCCGAGCCGCAGGGCGGCCGGAGACGGCTCGCTGGCGCACGCCATGGGCCGCAGCAGCCAGAACCAGGTCTCCGCCGTTTGCGCCGCCAGGTTCAGCCGGCGCAGCGATTCGCTGCGGACATTGGTTTGCCACAGCAGCACCGCGCCGCAGCTGCCGTTCTTCAGTATCTGTTCCGTCGACCACAGCGCGTCGGCGGTGAAGTTCGCCCGGACCCACAGCAGGCGCGCCGGGTCGATGCCCCATGTCCTGGCGGCGGTGGCGTGCGGGATGTAGGGCGGCTGTACCAGCGCAATGCGCTGGTTCTTCGCCAGCCGCGCCAGCATCGGTTTGAGCAGCTGCAGTTCGCCGATGCCGGGCTGCTGGAGCAGCAATTCCACCAAGGTCGAGCGCGGCCAGCCGCCGCCCGGCAGTTCCAGGTCCAGGCTTGCATGGCCGCTGGCGCCGACATGCGCCCGTGAACGCGCCAGCTCGCTGCCGCGCCATACGTCGGGCAGCGTGGCCGGGTCTATGCCGGTGAGCGGTAGCGGATTGTGGGGAACGGAGGCGGATAACATGGGTTTTCTTAACTACTGTATGTTTGTACAGTATAAGGGAAACAGGTGCCGATTGCAGCAGGATTTTTATGTCGCACGGCAATTATTGCCCTTGATTCCCCCGGCTTGGCGTAGTATGGGCGTCGATTTATACTGGGTCCTTTGTGCGCGGGAGAGGCGGAATGTGCGTGAACTATGTGCCGGTTAAGCGGCAGGGATTGGAGCATTTCAAGGTGCGTTCGCCGGAGGCGGACTGGCCCGACGAGACGTGGCAGGACTATCCCGCGCCGATCATCGTCGGCACCCGGAGCGGCATGCGGCGCGCGCTGCTGGCCAACTACGGCATCATCCCGCAGCGCTGCTACGAGACGCCCGCAGCCAAACGCAACACGGTCAACGCCCGCGCCGAAACGGTCGGCGAAAAATATGCGTTCTCCGATGCCTGGCGTGCCGGCCAGCTCTGCCTGGTGCCGCTGGAGCGATTCTTCGAACCGAAGTACGAAGCGCGAACGGTGTCTTCCCGCTGGGGCATCGGCATGGCCGACGGCGCGCCGTTCGCTGTGGCCGGGCTATGGCGGGCGTGGGAGGAAGCCGACGCGCAGCTCAGCTTCTCGTTCACCCAGTTGACGGTCAATGCCGACCTTCACGCGCTAATGGGGCAGTTCCACAAGTGGGGGGACGAGAAACGGTCGCTGGTGGTGGTACCAGCTGCCCGATACGATGACTGGCTGCAGTGCAAGGATCCGGCGCAGGCGCGCGCGTTCCTGACCCTGTACCCGGCTGAACTGATGAGCGCGACGCCAGCGCCAAAGTCGGTGCCCGAGATCAATCAACTCGGGTTGTTCTGAGCCTGGCCGTTTGCTGAGACACAGCACCGAGATGGCCGGGCTGGCTCCGATATGTTGGAGGCATCGAAAACCCGGCAGCCCATATGTCGGACGAACTGAAAAATCGCGGCGTGCAGGATCGCAATCTGATCAGCCTGGAGGAGCGGCACGAGGTCGCCTACTGGGACGAGGGTTTCGGCGTCACCAAGGACGAGCTGGTGCGCGCTGTGGCGCAGGTGGGCCGCATCGCAGCAGCCGTGCGGGAGTACCTGAAAAGTAGCTGGTGGCGGCCGACTGCCGCATAGCGTCGCTTGCCGCCGACGGATGGTGTCCCCGAGCGTGGTGTATAAGAGTTGATCCTTGAGGGGCTTGGACCCCGATCAGTTAATCACGGGGGAGAGCCGTGCAGATTGACTCTCGCTCAAGGAGCGCAATCCTTCGAGCTGCCGGTATCGGCGCTGCGGCGACCACGCGTATCTTTTCTGAACATCAGGATGTCGACTGGCGGATGACGGCTTGCTCATTGGGTAAAACGCCAATTATATTGTTGCTGTGGATCTCTGTTCGATGCGCCTTCGGGAAATCCATAAAGGTCGGCACATCATGGTCGGCATCGTCCATCATGGCGGTTAGGTTGGGGGCCTGGGGCCCAACTGGTCGCCCACGGTACGCCACTGGCAGCTGGCTGCTTTAGGTGTTTTCCTGCACGAAGCTGGTCGATCATGGCGAGCACCGCCTGGCGGTGGCATTTGCCTGTATGGGCAAAAGCGTTGCGGATGAAGTGGATGCGGCAGCGCTGCCAAGTAGTCTTGAGACATTGCTGGCGGCCGCCGTGAGTCCTTCGTGGTAGCCGGCAATGACCAGCATGACGCCGCGCAGGCCGCGCCGGGTCAGTCCTCGCAGAAAATCGGCCCAGAACGGTTCAGCGTCAGATGGGCCAGTCGCCGTGCCCAAAATTTCACGCACGCCGTCGGTATTGACGGCCACGGCGATTATTAATGCCACCGACACCACGCGGCCGGCCTGACGTGATTTGTCATAAATGACGTCGATCCATAGATAAGGCCAGTTGCCTTCAATGGGCCGCTTCAGGAAGGCCTGCACGCGCTCGTCGATTTCCTCGCATAGCCGTGAAACCTGGCTCTTGGACAAGGCCGTCGTGGCCATAGGCATTTACAGCCTATCGACCAACGGCAAGTATGAAATATCAGTTCAAGCCTCGATTTTTGCAGAGGCCATTGTGACATTGCGTGAGTATTTGCCCGGCGTGGAATACACAGGGTTCATTTTTGAAAGTTGCAAAAAATCATCACTAGTTTCGTTTTTGATATATAATTTCGCTCGTTGCGGATTTCGTCCGTCTTTTCTTACTCATTCGGGCGAGGGATGCATCTATGGTTTTGCCGTACCTTCGCTTCTATGGGGGGCGTTTATATAATACGCAGCGAACGTCGTTCCTGCTGGTAATTGTTAGTGCCGTTGGTGCGATTTTGTCGGCTGGATTCTATTTTCAGCAGCGCCAGCTTCTTGTTGACGCTCAACGAGAATTGCAAAGCATGCGCAAAGCGGCTTTCGACGCAAAACTGTCCACTACAGATAATAGGCAGGCCTTAAAACCCGCGCACCAGCTTCCGGTTTTCGACAGCGTTGAATTGGTCCAAGCCCTCAATGAAGTGGCGGTGGAAACACGCGTTCCGGCCGTGGATGTTGGATATTCGCTCGATAGCAGCGAAGCCTCTCCATATCTCCGATATCGCATAACGCTTAAATTATCTGCGGAATACACGGCTATCCGGAATTTCGGCATGCAGCTTATAGCTGCATTGCCAAATGTTTCTATGGATTCAATCAGCTGCACGCGAGCCGATACAGCGACCGTTCCTTTGGCTTGCGAGCTGGCCTTTTCGGCGTTCTATCAGCGGGGTAAGCGTGGCTAACCCGGCGTTCCTGCGCAAGGCAATACTGGCGTCAGCTCTGCTGGGTGCGCTGTATGCATCCTTTTTGATGCCTGACGATACCCAAGCGTATCAGTCTGCGCCAACGCCTGAATTTCAGCAGCAGCCGCTGATTAGCGTTGTGGCGTCCTCTGCTGTCGCTATGCAAGTTGATGATGAAGACGCCGCAGGCGATCCGTTTGCGCCCCGGAATTGGTTGCCGCCAGCGCCGGCGCCAGAGCCCGTCAAGCCGGGTGCGCCAACGCGGGAAGTGGTTGCGATCGAGTTGCCGCAAGGGCCTCCGGCGCTCCCTTTCAAGTTCGCCGGCCGCATGAATGATGGCGATGACCAGGTGATCTACCTGGCACGTGGCGAGACGGCATTGATAGCCCGGAATGGTGACGTTCTGGAGAATAACTACAAGATCGTCGGCATCAATGCCAGCCAAATCGAGTTCGAGCATCTGCCGACTGGGCAGAAGCAGGCTCTTTCCATCCCTGTACAGGAGCACTGACCCATGCTTTGCCGCAAGGTCTACTTTCCGCTATGCCTGCTTGCAAGCTTGACGCTGGCAGGCTGCGGCGCGGCCATGCATCATCGCTCGGGCATCAAGGCCCTTGAGCGTCAGGACTACGTGCTGGCCGTCCACGAACTGTCGCAGGCAACGGAGCAGGAGCCCCGTGATATGGCTTATCGCCGCGATTGGTTGCGCGCGCGGGAGGCCGCAACGGACAAGCTGCTGGCCGCCGCCGCCACGGCGCGAATTGAAGGCAAAAGTGCTGAGGCGGAAGCGCACTACCGCTCCATACTCAAGTTCGACAGGGAGAACGCCAGAGCGCTGGCCGGCCTGGAATCGATGGCCGAAATGGCGCGGGCCGCCACCGACGCCGTCAAAGCACGTGACGCGTTCAAGCGCGGCGAGTTGGCCCTGGCGGCAGACCTTGCCGCGCGCGTGATGAAGGTGCAGCCGGACAATGCCGAGGCGCGCGCAGTCCGCCGCGATATAGACGCCTTGCAGGCTGAGGACGTGATGGCATCGCCCAGTCTGAGCGCGGTCTACAAGAAGCCCATCAACTTGGAGTTCCGTGACTCCAGCTTGAAATTCGTCTTCGATGCGCTGTCCCGGACCACCGGCATCAACTTCATCTTCGACCGGGACGTCAAGACGGAGCAGCGCACGACGCTGTCGCTGAAGCAGACCACGCTGGACGACGCGATCGACGTCATCCTGTCGACTTCCCAGCTGGACAAGAAAATCCTCAACGCCACCAGCGTGCTCATTTACCCGAACACTGCCACCAAGAACAAGGAATACCAGGACCTCGTGGTCAAGGCGTTTTATCTAACCAATGTGGAAGCGAAGCAAAGCGCCAACATGCTGCGCACGGTGCTGAAGCTGAAGGACATTTTCGTCGACGACAAGTACAACATGCTCGTGTTGCGCGAGAATCCGGAAACTATCGCGCTGGCAGGCAAGCTTGTGGCCCTGCACGACCTGGAGGAACCAGAGGTCATGCTGGAGGTGGAGGTGCTGGAGATAAACCGCTCGCGCTTGCTGAACCTTGGGGTACAGTGGACCAGCCAGTTCACGGTTGCGCCGCTGAGTAACGGAAACAGCAACACGGGCGGAGGAGGCACCGGGGCCGGTTCAAGTGGCGCGGTGATGAAGCTCAGCGACCTGAAAGCGCTCACCTCGACGGGTATCGGCATCACTGTGCCGAGCGCCACCATCAACCTCACCAAGACCGATGGCGACACCAATCTGCTGGCGAACCCGCGCATCCGCGTGCGCGACCGCGAGAAGGCGAAGATCCTGATCGGTGACAAGGTGCCTGTGGTTACCACCACCAGCAACGGCAACTTTGTATCGGAGAACATTCAATATCTTGACGTTGGGCTCAAGCTGGAAGTCGAGCCGGACATTCATTTGCGCGACGAGATCGGGCTCAAGCTCAGCCTGGAAGTAAGCTCCCTGGTGTCTGCCATCAAGACCTCGAACGGCTCGCAGGCCTATCAGATCGGCACCCGCAACTTCAGCAGCGCGCTGCGCCTGAAGGATGGCGAAACGCAGATCCTGGGCGGTCTGATCAACGACGAGGACAGGTCTTCCGCCAGCCGTATTCCGCTGGTGGGAGACCTGCCCGTGCTGGGCCGCCTGTTCGGCAGCCAGAATGACCAACGCCAAAAAACGGAAATCGTGCTGTCCATCACGCCGCGCCTGGTGCGCAACATCCAGCGCAAGGATGCGGCCGCTGAGGCATTCTGGTCCGGCACCGAATCCAACCTGAACAGCAAGCCACTGCGGCTACGGCCAGCCGGCGCCGGTGGCCAGCAAGGCAACGCGCCTGCCGTCGCGCCTGGCAGGTCCGGGCCGGAAAAAGCCCCCCGTCCTCCAGCAGCCGCCGCGCCGGATTCGCCGCTGCTGATGTGGGAGGGGCCGGCCAAGATAGCGAAGGGTGAAATCTTCACGCTGAACCTGGCCATGACCAGCCTGGAAGCACTGCGGGCGGCGTCGCTGCAATTGGCGTTCAACCCGGCCGAGTTCGAAGTGGTGTCGATACAAGATGGCGGCTACTTCGGCAAGGACAGCAAAGGAAGCTTCAGCAAGACCGTGGACCAGCCGGGTGGCCGTGCTTCGGTAGGTGCCAGCGCTGGTGACAGCTCCGGCAACAAGGGCCAGGGCCGCGTGTTGAGCGTGGCGCTGAAAGCACTGACCGGCGTGCAGGACGGAGAGATCAGCCTGATCAGCATGATGCCGATTGGCGCCCAGCGCGCCGTCAGCCGCCCCGCGTTGCCGCTGGTGCACCGAGTGACGGTGACCCCGTGACGCTGCGGAGCGCGAGCGCGCCGGCCGCAGGATTCAGCCTGATCGAACTGCTGGCGGCCGCCGCGATCATAGGCCTGCTGGCCAGCGTTGCCGTTCCGTTCGTCGAAACCACCATGAGGCGGCAGAAGGAGCAGGCACTGCGCCTTGCGCTGCGCGACATTCGGCAGGCGCTGGATGCTTACAAGCAGGCTACGGCCAGCAAGCGCATCACGCTGGACCAAGCCAAAAGCGGCTATCCCGCCAGCCTGGCCGACCTGGCCAGCGGCGTGGTGGACGAGCAGGACCCAGCGCATCGCAAGATGTATTTTATTCGGCGCATTCCACGCGACCCGTTCAATACGGACAGCAGTGTCCCGGCGATCAAGAGTTGGGGACTGCGCAGCTACGCGTCAGACGAGGACAAGCCGGTGGAGGGCGACGATGTGTTCGACGTCTACTCAACATCGAAGCAAGTCGGCTTGAACGGCGTGCCGTACAGGGAGTGGTAGTGCGGACTCGCGGATTCACGATGATCGAACTGCTGGTGGCACTTGCCATTGTCGGCCTGATCCTGACGCTGGCGGCACCCCGCTATTTCAGCAATATCGACCGCGCGCGGGAAGACGTCCTGCGCGAGGATCTGTTCATCCTGCGCGATGCGATCGACAAGTTCTATGCAGACCGAAACGTCTATCCGGCCACGCTGGCCGAGCTGGTAAAAGAGAAGTACCTGCGTGGCATTCCCGTGGACCCGATTACCAGCAGCGCTCAAAGCTGGATCCTGGTGCCGCCGGAAGACGCCACGCTGGGCGAGGTCGCGAACGTGCGCAGCGGCGCCCCGAACAAAGGACGCAATGGCGTTCCGTTCGTTGAATGGTAGGCACTGGAAAAGCATGGGCAATGAGCGGGGATTTAGCTACGTGATCGTGATGTTTCTGGTGGCGGTGTTGTCGCTGGCGGCGGCGCGCGCGTTGCAGAATACGCTGACTGCTGAGCGGCGCGAGAAGGAAGCGGATCTGCTGGCAACCGGGATGGCCTACCGAAACGGTATTCAGTATTACTACGAAAATGCGCTTGGTTCGGCGAGGATTTATCCCTCCGACCTGAAGGAACTGTTGCGGGATACCCGCTGGTCGCGTGACCAACGACCGCTGCGCAGGTTGTATAGGGACCCGATCACCGGCAGCAAGGACTGGGGCCTGATTTGCCTGCAGGGCGGCACCACCAAGCAGATCGTCGGCGTGTATTCGCTGTCTGCCCGGCAGCCGCTCAAGCGGGCAGGCTTTCCCGTTGAACTGACGGATTTTAGCAAGGCAAAAAGTTATAGCGACTGGCACTTCATGTACCGGGCGGATCCCACCAAAGGAGTAGAGAAGTGCTAATAGACATGCCAAGAAAGATGCCGCGCCAAGACGGCTTCACGCTGCTGGAATTGCTGGTGGTGATCGTCATCATCGGACTGCTGTCGGCTTTCGTGGCGCCGAAGTATTTTGGCCAGGTTGGCAAGTCCAAGGCGCAAATCGCCAAGGCCCAGATCGAATCGTTCGACAAGGCCCTCGACCAGTACCGCATCGACACCGGCCACTACCCGTCCACGCAGGCTGGCCTGTTCGCGCTGTTCGTCCAGCCGGCCAATGAAGCGCAGTGGCGGGGCGCCTACCTGAAAAAGGGCATACCTACCGATCCGTGGGGTAAAGCCTACGTCTACAAGATGCCGGGATCGGACGGACGGGAATTCGAGATCGTCTCCTATGGCGGGGATGGCCAGCAGGGTGGCAGCGGCGAAGACGCGGACATCAATAGCTGGAACTGAGGATAGACGGCAATGCGGTTTCGCGCAAAGGTGCTTACGGGCACTCAACTGGTTCAGATGATGGAGATTGACGCGGCGGGCGAGGACGAGGCACGCCGTATCGTTGCGTCTTCCGACTCCAGCCTGCTGGACTTGCAGCCCCTGCGCGCGGGGTGGAACCGTTCCGCGGGTGGCCGCCCGTTCAACCTGCCGGTGTTCAACCAGCAGTTGCATTCGCTGCTGGAAGCGGGGCAGACGGTGGTTGACGCGATCGAAATACTCGGCAAGAACGACAAGCGCGAGCGGCACCGCGCCGTGTATGCGACTTTGCTGCAAAGCCTCCAGCAGGGCAACCAGTTGTCCGACGCGATGGCATCGCTGCCTTCCGTATTCCCGTTGTTGTACGTGGCCATGGTGAAGTCCAGCGAAACCACCGGTACCGCCCGCGCTGCAATCCGCCGCTTTATGCAGTACCAGCGCCAGGTGGACGAGATACGCGGCAAGCTGACCGCGGCCGCCACTTACCCGGCCATCCTGCTGGGCGTGGGTTTCCTGGTAATTGCCTTCCTGATGTTGTATGTGCTACCCAGCTTCAGTGCCGTGTACGACGACGCCGGCCCCAACCAGGCGCGCGGCGGCTTCGTTCAATTATGGGGCGGCTTTGTGCGCGACAACACGGTGCTGGCCTGGTCGGCGATGGCCTCCGTGTGCGCTGCCGTCGCGACGCTGGTGCTGCATTCGGCCGTGCGTGCGTGGCTGCACCGCAAGCTGCTGGCGTCGAGCTGGGTGGGAGAAAGAATGCGCATCCTGCAGTTGGCCCGCCTGTACCGGACGCTCGGCATGCTGCTGCACAGCGGCGTCAGCGTGCTATCCGCGATGCGCATGACGCAGGCGTCGCTGCCGCTGGCTATGCAAGCCAGTTTCGCCGGTGCGGCGCGTGCCGTAAGCGAAGGCAAAGCCATGTCCATGGCGCTAAGCGCGAACGGACTGAGTACGGAAGTGGCGGAGCGGCTTCTGGTTGCGGGGGAGTCCTCCGGCAACCTCGACGAGATGATGGAACGCATTGCCGATTTTTATGACCAGGAAACCGGCATCTGGATCGACATGGCAGGACGCGTAATCGAACCCGCCCTGATGCTGGGCATAGGCCTGGTGGTGGGCGCCATCGTCCTGATGCTGTACAGCCCGATTTTTGATCTGGCCAATATCGCCTGAACGAGACCAGCCATGCCGACACTCCAGTTACTCGATGAAGTCCGCCGCCAGGCCCAGCCGGCCAGCCAATGGCTGGACTTGCTGGCCACAAAGCTCGACTTGCCGCGGGACGCCGCTCTTGAACAAGCCGCCGGCGAGCTCGCCTACAGCGCGTACGGCAATGATGCCGTCGCCGCCATGGAACCGGACTTTGCGCGTGCCAGCTATGGCGACATGCTGGAACGCCTGCTGATCGTTGGACAGGACGCGCAGGGTGCGCTGGTGGCCGTGCTTGGATTGCCGCTGGACAGCGCATCCGGCGTCTGGCTGGCCCGCCTGCCGCTGGCGGACCTGTACATCGGCGACCCGGTTGCCATCAAGGACAAGCTGGAGTCGTACGAGTCCAGCTTCAGTGCCGTGGCCGATGCGGTACGCGGTGACGAGATCAGCGAAATCGAGCGCGATGGCAGCGCGGACCTGACGCTAAGTTCCATCCAGGGCGAATCCAGCCCGGCGGTACGCCTGATCAATTCCACCGTATTCGATGCGCTGCGCCTGGAAGCGAGCGATATCCATCTGGAGTCCCTGCCGCAGGGCCTGGTAATCAAGTTTCGTATCGACGGCGTGCTCAACCATATTGCGGCGGTTAACAATCCGGCACTCGCCGAACAGGCTATCGCGCGCATCAAGGTGCTGGCGGAGCTGGACATCGGCGAAAAGCGTATTCCGCAAGATGGCCGCTTCCGTGTTGCCAGCAAGGGCCGCGACATCGACATCCGCGTTTCCATCATGCCCAGCATCCACGGCGAGGATGCCGTGCTGCGCGTGCTCGACAAGAAGGCGTTGATCGACAGTGTGCAGCGCCTGACCCTGGACACGCTGGGCTTCGACAGCCAGACCGTGCACCTGCTGCGCCGCCTGGCCGCAGAGCCCTACGGCATGATGTTGGTGACCGGCCCCACCGGCAGCGGCAAAACCACCACCCTGTACGCGGCGCTGACCGAGATCAATCATGGCGAAGACAAGTTCATCACCATTGAAGATCCTGTGGAATACCAGCTGCCGGGCGTGCTGCAAATTCCGGTTAACGAAAAGAAGGGGCTCACCTTCGCGGTTGGCCTGCGGTCCATCTTGCGGCACGACCCGGACAAGATTCTGGTAGGCGAGATCCGCGACCCGGAAACCGCGCAGATCGCGGTGCAGTCAGCCCTGACCGGCCACATGGTGTTCACATCGGTGCACGCCAACAACACTTTCGACGTGATCGGCCGCTTCATGCATATGGGTGTGGACCCGTACAACTTCGTGTCGTCGCTCACCGGTGTAGTGGCGCAGCGCCTGCTGCGGCAAAACTGCCCGCATTGCAACGCACCGGCCGAAGTAGATGCCGTGTTGCTTGCCGAGTCGGGCATTGTCGATCCCGAGAACTACCGCTTCCACGCTGGCCGCGGCTGTCCGCAGTGCCGCAATACCGGCTACAAGGGCCGACGAGCCGTGGCCGAGGTGCTGCGCTTGACCGACGAGATTCGCGAGATGATCATCGCGCGCGCCTCTATCCGGGCCCTGAAGGAGCAGGCGCGTCGCGAAGGCACGCGTTTCCTGCGCGACGTGGCGCTGCAACTCGTGAAGGACGGCCATACGACTTTGCAGGAGGTGAACCGTGTCACTTTTGTCGCCTGAGTCTGTATCCGTCGGTCTGTTTCCGGGCAGCTGCTGGATTCGGCGTGGCGGCGCCGAACTGGCTAGCCAGCTCACGGACACGCATGCCACGCCGCCGCAGTTGCTGGCAGCGCTGGCATCGATGCTGGATGAGCAGCCGCAGCGCTTTCGGCGCCGCATCCGCTTGCAGCTGTTGGTTTCCGACAGCCTGGCCGCCGTCATACCCCTTCCATGGCAGGACTTGCTCAGAACGGAGCAGGAACAGCGTGGCTACGCCTTGGCGTGTTACCAGCAGCGGGGAATTCAGGCTGGGGACGGCTGGGTGATGCATGCAGGCTTCCGCCATTTTGGCGGACTGGGCTTGGCATGGGCGTTACCTGAAGCATGGATGCGAGAGCTGTTGGCTGTGCTGGACGCGCGTGGCTTGAAGCTCGAAAGAGTCCTGCCGGTTTCCGCTTCCGCCTATTGGCATGGCGCCGGAGCCGGGTCAGGGCGTCGGATAGTGCTGCTGCGTGAGCGCAGCCGGCAGATGGCACTGGTGTATGAGGGCCGGCGTCTGAGTGGAGTGGACGTCCAGCCGGTCGCGAATAGCGAAATTACCTCGCTGCACAGGCTGCTAAAACGAATCGCCGCGACGCACGGCGTGCCGGATCAACTGGACGAATGGAATCCAGATGAGCTTGAGCCGCTGTCGGCGGCGGTGGAACTATGTTTTCCGGGTGTGGCACAGCAAGTCCTGCCGCGCCTGGTTTGGTGTTAACAATGAACATGTCGATATCAATTTTTCGTCCCGCTGGGGCAGGCCTGTGTCAGCGCCGTATTCCCAACCGTGTGATAGGAGCGAGCTATGGCTGAACTGCTTCGCTACATAAGGCCACGTGCCCGATACGCCGTCGCGCTTCCGGTCGCGTCATTGCTTTTGTTGGCGGCGGCCATATGGCTGGGACTGCAAGCCTATGGGCAGCAGCAGGCTGTGCTGGAGGCGCACCAGCAGGCCGATGAGATGCGGGCTGCAGCGGCTGCCGCGCCGCCACCCAAGTTGTCGCGCGCCGAAGCCGACATGCAGAAGCGTTGGGATGCGCTACGTACCGAGCGTGAATTCTCCTGGGCACCCTTGTTCAAGGCACTGGAGCGCGCAGGGAACGAAGACATTGAACTGCTGGGATTCCAGCCGGACAAGACAAACAAGACCGTGCTGTTGCGCGGAGAAGGCAGGGACACGATGGCAGTGCTTGAGTTCCTGGAGCGTTTGGCGGCACAGCCCGCGCTAAGCGAAGTCCACCTTACCCATCAGAAGAACGCGCCGAGGGGACAGCTGACAGTGGTCGGGTTTGAAATTAAGGCATCGCTTTCACCATGACCTCCGCCACCAAGATGCTGTGCAGTGTGTATCCCAGCTTGCAGACGCAAGCGGTTAGGAATTTGAATACGTTTTATAGAAAGTCGGTAATGAAAACTGTTTTGCGGCTGATCTTCGCGATGCTTATGTCTTTCCTGATGGTGACTGCGGCACATGCCGGCAGCGTCAGTTACAACTGCGCTGGCGCCACACCAAAGAGTGGGACGTATACAGCCAAGCATTCGATCTATTCGCTGTACGGCAATAGCCGCGAAGGCTACAGCTACACGTCCGATGTCGCTGTGGCTTTGGTGCACAGCGGGTTGGCGAAAGCGGGCGAGACAGTTTTCGTCTATGTCGAGGCGTTAGATTCTGTTCGCAATGTCCGAGGCGAGATGGCCAATGGCATTTCGTCGGGCAGCATAGGTAACAACACGTGTGCGTTTCGATTGGCGATCGCTCCCATCGTCAATCGCACGGAGTGGGCAAGTTGCTCGCTGCCATCACAATACACGCAGTATCCACCGCGACAATTTGTTGGGAAGTTGTCCGGTACGGTCGTTGGCGACAATGAGTATGGATACTCCACGTCCAGCGATCCAGATGCGGCAGTAGTTCATGCTGGATTGCTGAGGCCGGGTGAGACAAAGCCCATCTATGTGTTCTCTGTCGGGCGCTGGGCAGATTATCTCGGGTCGACTCGCAATGGTGTGACATCGCTATCTTCTCGGAACTTGGAGTGTTCCGTGCGGTTTTCGCTAACACCAGAGGACTTGGCGCCTTCGCCACATACGGTGCAGCAATGCATTGCATCGCTCCCGGCCAATGGCCGCTACACTGCCGGTTGGGCACCGGACTACCTCTTCGGCGACAACACCAATGGCTACGCAATTACGGATGCGTATCCGCCGATCGCATCCGCCCTTCAGCATGCCGGGCTTCTTATGGCTGGAGACACAGCTGAGGTGAGATTCATCTCGGCTGGGAAGCAGTACGAGTTCGTCGGGAGTACCGCAAACCAGGTAACCTCAAAGTCTTGGCGGAATGTCCAGGCGCCAGTATGCAGTATGAAGCTGGAGGTTATAAATCCTCCGACCCGCCCTGCAGAGGTCATTTCGGCAGACTGCATTGCACAGACGCCCCGCGGTTTCTACAAGTCAAACACTTACAACACTAGCGCAGATCGTGTCGTCGGGAATAACGTTACGGGATACCACGTCGGCTCTGAACTAGGGGCGGCCGCGGAGCACGCTGGATACTTCAGCGACGGCGAGATTGTTGTGATTCCATTGGGAACGCAAAGCGACTTCAAGGGCGGGGTCGGGCGTAACGGAGTCTCCAAAGACTACGCCGGCAGCGGTTGCGGAATGAGACTACTTCAAGGCGGCTACACTAACGCTGAGCCAGTAATCACTTTCCAGCGCTCGCCTGAGAACCCAACGGCAGGCCAGCCTTATACTCTCACCTGGAGCACAAGCCGGGCGACAAACCTGGTGCGCCGTTGCGTTACAGAAGGAGCCCCTGGCGATATCTCAGACGAAGTGTTGCCAATCAGTGGTAGTTCCAGGCCGATTGCCGAGTGGAGTTGGGTAGGTAAAGCTCGCATCTGTAAGTGGATGGCTGCGGGCAACGGAGGTGCAAAGATAGAGCAGGAAGAACCGTTCTATACGCAGAGCGGTTACATGCCGGCGCCAACGCTTAGCGTTCAACGCACACCATCGCCAACGGTGGCAGGTCAAGCCTATCAGGTAAAGTGGACGTCGGCCAATGCGAACTACATCCAACGCAGTTGCGACGCGCTACCTGGAGGGTTCATTGGCAGTCAGACCATGCCGGACTTTGCCGGCACGGAAAACGGAATTGCCAACGCAGCCTGGGTAGGAAAGCCGTCAACATGCACGTGGACAGCTGTTGGCTACGGTGGCACAGCACGTCATGTCGAAACCATGACAACCTACTTGCCAGGCCAGGACGAGTGCGATCTTGTCACTCCGCCGAGCAAGACCTATACCGCCGCCATGTCTGCTGCATCGGTCTGGGGGAACAACAGCACCGGCTATTCGGTGGATTCCGTGATGGAAATGGCTCTGGTCCATTCTGGCCTGGTACCTGCAGGCGCCAGCGCCAACGTCACCGTGACGAAGCTGGGCCAACTGAGCACCTTTGGCGGCACCACCGCCAACGGCGTCAGCACCTACAGCTCGACCCAAGCGAAATGCGGCATGCGTCTTTCCCTGGGCGGCCCTGTGGTCCTGCCAAGCAACGCGGGCTTCGTCTCGCAATACTTGCCAGCGAAGATCACCACCGGCGAACGCTACGCCGTCACGATCACGCTGGCCAACACCGGTATGTCCACTTGGAGCAAGGGCACGTTCAAGCTCGTGCCGCAAAACCCGGCGAACAACAAAAACTGGATCGCCGAAAGCGGCATCGATCTGATCCAGGACGTTGCTCCCGGACAGACCTACGTCGCCACGTTCTATGTGCGCGCACCCGCGCTGCCTGGCACCTACAATTTCCAGTGGCGCATGGCGGACGCGGCCGGCGTGCCCTTTGGCGCAAGCAGCACCAACGTGGTAGTCAATGTGATCCAGACAGTGGCAATACCAGTGGTCAGCATGACCAGCCCGACCGATGGCGCTATCGTGACCTTGAGCGGCACCACGACTGCCGTGGCATTTGCCGGTACCGCTTCGCCCGGCGTTGGTCGCACGATTTCCAAGATCGAAGTGCTGGAAGGCGAGAACGTGCTTGCCACAGCCAGTGGCAACACGCTGGCACTCAACGTTGTGCTAAGCAATGGCCCTCATATGGTGCGCCTGCGCGCCACAGACAATGAAGGCGCGACCGGACTCTCCGCTGAAGCCCTGGTGCGGGTAGGCAGCAATAACGCCGAGTTTGCAGAGCAAGCCGTGCCTGCCACCATGGTGGCGGGCCAGCGCTACTCAGTCTCCGTCACGATGCGCAATACCGGCACCACTACGTGGCAGCCAAGCACGACCTCCAGCCAAAAGGCGTACGCGCTCAGCGCCGATAACCCGCCGGACAACACAGTCTGGCGTAGTCCAAGCCGCGTGCCGCTGGCTTCCGCCGTGGAGCCAGGTAGTTCCGCCACGTTCACCTTTGAGGTAACTGCCCCGGCAACACCAGGCAATTACAACTTCCAATGGAAGATGGCAGAGGTAGGCGGCAATGCATTCGGCGCCGCGAGCCCCGTGGTGACAGTCGCCGTTGCCGCATCGGTGGCCCCAACGGCCACCTTGAGCGCGACGCCGCGAAACGCACGCGTCCATGCCGGCGAGTCCGCCAGCATTGCGCTCCAAGGGCGCGGTTCACAACCTGCCAGTCAAGTGGTCAAACTCGAGGCGTTCCTCGACAGCGGTGCGGGCTACGGCACGCAGGCGGTAGCTAGCACGGAAGGCGCAGCCGCGACGCTCGCGCTGGACCGCACGGTAGCGCTGCCCCATGGCAGTCATCGGCTGATGCTGCGGGCGACGGATGCGCATGGCCGCACTGGTGATTCGGCGCCTGTAATCGTAACAGTGAACGACTCGCGCCTGGCGGGAGCGGTCACCGGCATGCGGGTGGTTGCCAATCGGGCGCATCTGGCTGCCTGGGTGATGGTGACCCCGGGCAGTACCGCACTTGCGTACAAAGTCTACGTAAAAGCGCCACGCGCCTTTGGTGGCGTGGAGATCGCGAGCGGCACAGTGACGGCGCCTACAGCGACCGGCGCCACGGCGCAGCAACCAGTTCGGCGTGAAATCGACGTCGATGTGGAAGCGCGCACGGTCGAGTATCCGGGCGAAGCTGTTTATGTCGAGGTAGTTCCGCCGACGGGCGGCGCGCCGGTAGTGCTGCCGGACGAGAACGGCAGCACCATCATGCCTGGCACACTACGCATTGGTCTGACTTCACCAACTGCCTCGAACGAAGACCGGTTCAAGAGTCCCAATCCGGCGTTCCTCCGTGCGGTCGTTACAGGACACACCGGCGAGATTGGCGAAGTGCAGTTCAACGTGGATGGCAGCTGGATAGCAGCGACTGCCGAGGGCAACGGTGCTTACTCGGTGCAGAAGACCGGCTTGGCCGCGCGCGCGGCGCCGTATTCCGCATTCGCGCGTGTGCAAATGGGGCAGGGCATGTTGATGACGGAGGAGCGTCGCTTCTACATGGATGTTGAGACTGCAATCACCCTGCGCAGCCCTCAACAAAACCAGAAGCTAATCCTGGGAAAACCGTTCAGGCTGTCAGCTCAGCCAGTTGGAAATGTGGTTGGACTTCATAGTGTGACGTTCCATGTCAATGGGAAGTTAATTGGATTGGGCGCGAATGATTCCGGCGTATGGACCTACAGGTGGACTCCCCCGGCAGTAGGTGCCTATACCATCCAGGCCCTCGCGGCGGATGCGAATGGCGTAAGGATTAGCCACTCACCGGTAGTCACGATTACCGTGATGGCAGAAAGCGAGACTGCTGCGCTGGAGCCCATCGCGGAGGCTCCCCCGCACTTGAACAATCCGGATGCTGGTACCCTCCCGGGAGGGCTTGATGTCGGGAACGATGGCGCGGCTATCTATTCCATCCCGATCGTGGTCCCGCCTGGCACCGCCGGCATGCAGCCCAGCTTGTCCCTGAACTACTCATCCAATGGCCGCAACGGCTTACTTGGATTGGGTTGGTCATTGAAAGGGCTGTCGTCGATTCAGCGTTGTGCAAAGACTGTCGCTCAGGACGGTGTAGTTGGTCGTGTTAATTTTGATAAGTCAGACCGGCTTTGCATAGATGGTCAGCGACTGGTCAGAATAAAGGGGGCGGCCGCAAGCAGTGTTGAAGATGATGATGAGAAATATTGGTCCCCTAGCGCAGAGTTCCGCACGGAGCTGAATAGTTTTTCACGTGTCACTCGTGTTCTGGAAGGTACGGCCTTTAAAGTTGAACCGACAAACGGGCTGGTTTTCTACTACGGCTCTGGCACCAGCGCAATTGCTGCGCAAGGCCGCTCCGATCAGGCCGTTTTGGCGTGGGAGGTAGGAAGGGTGCAGGACCGTTCAGGCAACTATATGGAAGTTGACTACAGCCTAGACGCCGAGCGCGGTGAGCATACAGTACGACAGATCAGATATGGCGGTTATCAGCAAAATGGCGCCAATGCCGATCCAGCTAAGTCTTTAGCCACTGATTTGGCCGTTCGTTTCGAGTATGAAGAACGCAGCGATGCACAGTTGCAATACATCGCCGGCTCCCGGCACGACCTGCGGAAAAGGCTCGCACATTTGCGAACCTACATAGACACTGCTGCGGATGGAAGCGGCGGAACGTTGGTACGTGATTACGAGCTGCATTATGAGACGAGCCCGAGCAGCGGCCGTAGCGTGATCGATTGGGTGCAAGTTTGCGCGCGTGATGCTTCCAGCGGCGTTTGCCAGGCATTGCCCAAGACCAGTTTCAATTGGGGCAAGGACGTCGGCGTGACGATGCGCATCGCCTCGGTTGCTCCACGCGTGTTTCCCGCCACTCAAATTAGGTCCGCATTATCTTATTTGGCTGACATAGACGGCAGTGGCACTACAAGTTATCTGATCCCATGGTCGGGCCCCGAAGTCGACGCTAGCTGTACCGGCGGTTCCGTATGCCTTGAAACCACGCTCGATAACAAAATCGATGGATACACGGCGTCCGACCAACCCTTCCATGTCGAATTGCTCGGCTACAAGGATAAGGGTACGTTTACCGAAATGGCGACTGGCGATCTGGATGGAGATGGCAGAGAAGACTTGATCTATATGGATCCGGTGCACGGCAAGTGGATCTATTGCTTGTCATTGTCCACCGCTACGGTACGCCAGTTCGCCGAATGCCAGGTCGGGGGAGCGTTCTCGTCTGCGCTGACTGATACGTCGTATCAAGTCCCCTTGGTCGTCGATCTGAAGCGCGACGGCCGGGTACATGTGCTTACGCCATTCGACGGTGCAGGAAACGCCAAGGATTGTCACCTGCAGAGTGGGGGCATAGTTTGCAGCGATGTTTCGATGACCAATCTTACGCCAGGAGCAGGGGGGGCTTTCCCCTTCGACAAACTACAGGCGATAGGGTTGAATAGCGATGGCCTTACAGATCTATACGCGGTTTGGGACCTCGTTGGCCAACCTAGGGTAACGATATGTTCTAATAGCGGTGATCACTTCAATTGCAAGACTCAAGAAGTGCCTGAGTCGGGAAGATACGGCCCGACTGCCGTATCAAGTGATTTCAATAATGATGGTCTAACCGACTTTCTTTTGGTTGGGTACCTGTGCTTGAGTACCGGGGGCGCTGCACAATGTGCGCCGGCGCCGAACGGTGAGGTAACTCTCGCAAGCAATCAGGTCTTGACTGAAGGCGTTAAAGATTGGCTCGGGGATGGATTCGGGCACTTTTACGGTGGAGAATTTTATAGTGGCAAAGACGCCGGTAAGGGGAAGCTCTGTCACATGGAGAATGGAGGCTGGAGTTGCAGCCCCATTCAGGTTGAACCTGGCTCTGAAGGCGCATTAGCCGAAATTAAGGGAATGGAAGTCTCGTCGAGAGAGTTCTACGCCCAACCCAATGGCAAGCCGGGCTCGCTCGTGTGTCGAAACGATCACACTACGCTACCGAAAAAATGCTGGCTGGTAACTCTGACTAGCTCCGCGCACCTTGATCGGATTACAAGTGTTGTAAATGGATTGGGAAATCGTACAGAGTTGGAGTACGCTCGTGCGGACGATGCGAGCGTGTACAGCAGGCTCCCTACCATAGACGGAGCGGCTCGCAAGCCCAGTTACCCTCAGCTGTCTATCGATCCTGGTACGCTGGTCAAGCATGTCCGTCGTGATACTGGTTTGGGGCATTTGTACACCACCAGCTATCATTACGGAGGAGCGCTGCAAGATGCATACCGCCGAGTTCCATTGGGTTTTGGACTGGTGCGTATTTCGAATGCACAAACCGCGATAACGACAGAAAACGTCCTCAGGCAAGACTTTCCCTTTGTTGGGATGGTGCAGCGGCGCCAAGCCAACAGTACCTCTTGCACGCTGAGCGATACCAGCTACAAGCTTGATCAAAAAATGCCCGTGACTCTTGGGAGTACGAGCATTCATTTCCCTTATATCGAACGGATCAGCACCACAACGAAGGATTTGGATTGCAGCCCGTTGGGCAACGTTCAAACGGATTATCATTACGATGATTCTGGGAACGTAAAATCGCACACAGTGACGGCGACGGGGGGCGGCGAGACGTTTACAACCGTTGCCAATACGGAATACGTTAGCGCAGCGCAGGAAGATGCGCACCTTCTAGCTCTACCGAAAAAGGTGCAGCTGACACGTACAGCGCCTGATACCGCCAGCATCACTCGTACTATTGCGTATGAGTATGATGCCGGAACGGGCCTACCGATTAGCGAGACCATTGAGCCTGGTAATCCGCGACTTCAGGTCAGCACCTCCTTTAACCGTGGCGACAATGGTTACGGGTTGGTAAATTCGATTACTCGAAAGTGGGAAGACCCGGCCTGTCCAGTAAGCAAATCGGGCTGCGGTTTGAAGTCGCGTTTGCTTGCCAAGATGATCTATCGGGCTAATGGTCGTTTTCCCTGGAAGATGGAAAATGCACTCGGACATACTGAGACTCATGTCTTCGATCCCGCCAGTGGCGAGACAACCTCAATAGCCAACAGCAATGGGCTCACAACTGCGTGGACCCTCGATGGCTTTGGCAATATTAAGAGCGAGACGCGGGCAGACGGAAACTCAACCAAGCGCTACTATAAACAATGTTCTGCAACGCTATGTCCACAGAAAACTGACGCATCGTTGTTGTTTATTGCCGATCAATTCCACGGCAATGATCGTATTGCGACGCCGACCATGGTTTACGCGGACAATTCGGGCCGGCCCCTACGCTCACAATCGAGAAGCTTCGATGGCGGTTGGGCTTATGTCGAGCGCGTATACGACGCTATGGGGCGATTAGACTGGATGGGGCAACAAGTTGATTACTCCGTGTCGACACCGGCTATCACTGGTCGGCTGCTGTACGATGAGCTTAACCGCGTGACCAAGCTCATAAAGTTGGACGACACTGACGCTGAAATTGAATACATCACAAGCTACAGCGGGTACACACGTGTGGCGACCAGTCCGTTGAAGTTGGCCAACGGACTGGCCCAGAGCAGGACCGAGCGGCGAGACGTTATCGGACAACTTCGGGAGGTCACGGACTCGGCAGGCGCCAAGATATCCTACGAATATGACGCATTCGGAAATCTAAGAAAAACAACCGACCCGAGCGGAAATGAGATTGTGGTCAGTTACGATGAGCTTGGCCGCAGAACTCGTCTGAAGGATCCGGATCTAGGCGAAATAAAATATGAACTGGATCCACTCGGACAGGTACTTGCGCAAATCAGTCCCGAGCAGGCCAAGGCGGCACAGAAGACGACGTTCGAGTACGACGCGCTAGGGCGTTTGATAGCGCGCTATGAGCCCGACCTGGAGAGCCATTGGGTGTACGATTCTGGCGCAAACGCCATTGGAAAACTCGCGGAAGCATACACGGGCAATTCGGAAACGAAGGACTATCGTCGCCTCCATAAATATGACGCGCTGGGTCGGCTTGCAGAGACGAAGCAGTTCGTAGGCGGAAAGGAGTACAGCACCGCTTCTTCATTTGACCTATGGAATCGGCTTGCTAAGCAAACTCATCAGCGAGGCGGGGACCCGGCTACTGACAAGGCGTATGAACTACGTTACAACAGCATGGGCTACTTAGCGTACCTCGTGCGTGACGGCATCCCGCTGTGGCAGGTAGTTGCGCAGGATGCTGCAAACCGCCTGCGAAAAGTGGCGCTTGGCAATGGGCTGACACAAACCAACGAGTACTTTACGGGCTCAGGCAGATTGGCTTCCAGTGTGCTCGTTGCTAGTGGCCAGATCCGCCGTCTTGAAGAGGGCTATCTCTACGACAAGATCGGCAATGTCAAGGAGCGCACCCAGTACTGGGACAACGAAGCAAATGAAGGCTTCACAGAGTACTTTAACTACGATGGTCAGAACCGTCTGGAATCGAGCAAGATCGATAGCGAGCTACAGAGCTATACTTACTTTGCCGACGGGCGAATCAAGAGCAAGACCGGCGTCGGGACTGGGGATTACGTTTATCCGCAGCCCGGGCCGGGGACCATCCAGCCACATGCCGTAAGGCGTATCCCTGGGCTGCAGGGAGAGTTTAGTTACGACCTGAACGGTAATCGCATTGCCGGAAATGGCTACGAACTGGGCTGGACAAGCTTCGATATGCCTAAGACTATTAAGCGCAATGGGAATTCGAGTTCCTTTAACTACGGTGCAGAGCATCAGCGCATTGTACAGACCCGCGGCGACGGTACTACCATCACGTATGTTGGCGCGCAAGAGGTTGAGACTGTAAGTGTCGATGGAAAGTCGACCTCTAAGGTGAAGACCTACTGGCCCTTGGGAATTGGTGTGGAGATTGAACAGGAAGCGCAGACCCGGCTCTACTGGACGCATACCGACCGCTTGGGAAGCGTGGTAGCAATTTCCAAGCTTGATGGAACTCTGGAGGAAAAACTAGCTTACGATGCATGGGGGAAACGAAGGATGCTGACGAGTCAGGCAGCACCCGATACGTTAAATGGCCAACTGGATAATGCAGGATACACCGGGCACGAAATGTTGGATCAGCTCGACTTAGTTCATATGAATGGTCGCGTGTATGACCCGTTAGTAGCGCAGTTCCTTTCGGGCGATCCGTTGATTGACGATCCCACGAATAGCCAAAACTTTAGCCGGTATAGTTATGTACTAAACAATCCAACCAACTTGATAGACCCAACTGGGTTTTCCTCGGAGAGTCCTACCCAGCAAGTTGTGATTGCAGGCCAGAAAGATAGTAAGACAGACAGCGGCAGTCAAATGTATTCCGACTATGGTTCGTTTACTGCGACGCTTGACGTTTTTCCTTATACTGGCCCTGGTTCGCTAGTTGCGGTTCTTACTTCTAGTCGCAAGAAGCCTGGCGTCCAAATGGGATCGCCTCATAAGGTATTTCGATTCCGGTCGGCAAACAATGGACAGCAGGCGATGACGCTGCCAATGGCCGCTGTAGGCGGCGGGCTCATCGTTTCAACGATGTGCATGGCTACATCGGGATGTGCTGAGTGGGTTCGGGAGCAGCTGAAAACATTGTCGGACCCGTTCTTTAATTCAGGTAATGGTGACCGTGCCCCTAGCCTATCGAGGGATTTTCCTGGTACAAACAGCGCTTCCAGCGGAGCGCCAGGCGATCCTGATGATGGCGATGAGGAAAAGAAGGGCAAGAGTCCGAATCAGCTAAACAAGGAAATCAAGCAGGGTAAAGCGCCCAAGGATGTGGAGCGCGTGGACATTGGCAAGGTAAAGGGTGAACAGACTCATACACATTTCAAGGATGGCTCGGCGCTGAACAAGGATGGCACATGGAAACATGGGGAATCGACTTTGTCGCGCTCGACACAGAAATGGTTGATCGACAACGGATGGAAGTTACCAAAATGAAGAAGACCGAAAATCTCAATGACTGGCTGGCTCGCGTCATAGTTAGTCAGCAAAATGTCGAGACCATTCACTTTGATGGTCTCAACGAGAGCAGAGGAAAACAGATGTCAGGGCTGGAGCTTGTTCGCTATGCTCATACAATTTTAGTTTCTGTTTTACTGTTTCTTCGCAGCCTCACACATGAGCATCGTATTAAGCACGCGATGGTGTTTCTTCCTGTTGGCATATCAGACGAGTTCTTAATTTGGAACCCAGAAATTTGGAGAATGTTAGATTGCGCCGACGAGCCGCCCTCGCTTTATCTTTTGCGTGATACACAGATATTCGATGATGATTCCGAGGAATATCGACGGCCAATTTCTATTCCTGTTGAAATTCAGGTTCCGCTCCGAGCGGTATTTCGTTCATTCCGCGACCAAGAGGCAATGGCACAGGCATGGGAGTTCGCCTCTGGAGTTTACTTAATCGTTAGTGTCGATTAGACGGTACAAACAGTGCAACTGGCAGTCCGCCGCCGGATGATGATGAACCTACGCGCGTAACCAACGAAAAGCATCATCCGAACTCTAAAAGTCCGGAACCGAAAAATGCTGACAAACTTTATGAAAACTCGGTTGTCGATAAGAATGGAGTCCGTTGGGCGAAGGATGCTGACGGTACGCTCCATCGCTTCTCCAAGCCAAGCAACGGCGAGACCCATTGGAATGGGTCCACGAGCGGGCCGAAGCCTATCCGGCTCGATAATGTTCCGCCGGAAATTAAGAGACTTTTTGGAGTTAAAGGATGACATCCATAACGGTAGGGGATCCAGCAATATTTGCCATTGAGTCTGGAATTGCCAAGGCTTTCGAAAAGCCTTCTCAGCGAGCTATTGGCTACTTTGTTATTTACGTTAAGGGGCGGTGTTACGGCGTAAAAAGTTTGGATGCAACGCTGCTCGCCTGTTCTGTGGATGCGGTGCAGGAACGACTTGAGCGCCGAGGACTTCATTTAGGCCCATTTTCTGCCGAGTCGGATCCCATCAAGATCGTCGATGCCTACCTCGCCGCAAGGCTACAACTCGGTCGAGAAAGTGAAATGTTTTTCGGCATGACCGCAACCACGTTGGGAGACCTTTTTATATCTAGTGGACTAGTTTGGGCACCTGACGGTGATGAAGCATTTGATGATGGCAGTCATGTCTTGCAGCTTGACGTACGGGATAAAGTTCGATTGATTGCGTTTACAAACTCAAGCAATTTTGCTGAAGTTATCAGCACAATATCTGAGGTTTGGATCGACAGCGATGATTATTATGATCACCTCGCTGAATGGCTGAAGCGGTTTGAGCACGAGCGGGCCATCCTCCTCAGGGAATGAAATTGCGACCTCCGGTGACCAAGCGGCGACGGGGCCAAGTCTGGCATTGGGACGGCGCGTGTCAAGGTAGTTGTCGCCTGATTCAAGCAGCAATTTGCTGAGTATTGCTCTCCTTCGTAGCGGTGGAAACGACGTGATCGCGCTCCGGGTTCAAGGTGACGGCGCCACAGGGTGCCCAGTTGCGCGTATTGCCCGACCAGCGGGCCGGATGACGCGCCTGGGCGGCCTGATAAAGCTGATGCCGCGCCGCCAGAATGGCCTTGTCTTGCCCGGCATGGCGCTGCGCTGGGCTGACATAGCGAATACCGCTGTGCCGATGTTCGACGTTGTACCACTGCACAAAGCGTGCGGCCCAGTCGCGCGTGGCGGCCAGATCGACGAAGCCGCCCGTTGGAAATTCGGGGCGGTATTTCTCGGTGCGGAACAGTGCCTCGGCGAACGCGTTGTCATCGCTCACGCGCGGGCGCGAGTAGGACGGCTTTATGCCCAGCCAATGCAGCATGGCCAACACCGTGGTCGCCTTCAGTGTAGCGCCGTTATCGCCATGCAGCACTGGCTTGTTGCGGTGCATAGCGACGCCTTCGGCCAAGGCGGTGCGGCGCACCAGGTGACTGGCATAGTCGGCATCATCCTCGGCATGCACCTCCCAGCCGATGATCTTGCGGCTGTAGAGATCCAGGATCAAGTACAGGTAAAACCAGCGGCCCGCCACCCGAGCTGGCAACTAGGTCATATCCTAGCACCACACCTGGCCGGGCGCAGTGGCGATATGTGTGGTCGGTGGCCGCTGCTGACGCGGCGCTTTGGCCCGGCCGCGATGGCGCGTCTGACCATGGGCGCGCAGGATACGGCTGAACGTCGATTCGCTGGCCAGATAGACGCCCTCGTCGGCCAGCATGGGGACAATGCGGGCCGGGGGCATGTCGGCAAAGCGTGGTTCATTCGCGGCGGCCAGAACGGCCGCGCGTTCCTTCTCCGTCAGCGCATGCGACGGCATAGGGCGAGCCGCCGTCGGGCGACGGTCGCCGTTCTCCAGTCCCCCGTAGGCCTGCCAGCGCTGCAGCGTGCGTGCACTGAGGCCGATGGCTGCACAGGCTTCCTTCAGGCGGACACCGGCTTGGCAAGCATCCTTGATGTCTCGGGCCAATGATTGGCGATCTTCGAGTCCGATCATTCGTCCTCGGCCCTGTACTTGCTGAAGATCGCCTCGGCTTTTTTTGTTAGCACCAGCAATGCAGCCGTTTCAGCCAGTGCTTTGTCTTTGCGGCGGACTTCGCGTTCCAGCTCTTTGATGCGGCGCTTGTCCTGCTTGGCCTCGGCGGCGTTCAGGCGTTTCTCGCCGGGCTGCGCCAGGGCATTGATTGCCTGTTCGCGCCACACCGCCAGCTCGTGCGGATACACGCCATTGCTGCGGCACCAGGCGCCTTTGCTTGCTTCGTCCATCATGGACGTCGTCAGCACCGCTTCAAACCGTGCGGCGGGCGTCCATTCACGGCGTTCTGTCGGATTGGCAAGCGCTTCGCTGCGCCAGCGCTCCAATGTCGACTCGCTCACACCAATCGACAAGGCGACCTCCTTGAGCGATGCGCTCTCCGGCGGCAGCAAACGCGCTACTGCCTTATCTTTAAATTCCTGTCCGTACCGTGCCACTTCAAACTCCTGTTATCGCCCCCATTTTCTCAGATCTATCGGAGCGACAACTATTTTGACAGCGGGGGGCCCGGAATGATGTGGTCCAAGTCGCGCCTGCTGGACACGTTTTCAAACATCCTTCTGGGACGATTAACAAAATCTTCATCCAGGCAAGGGAATTGGCGAAG
Organism: Massilia sp. NBRC 108631; assembly: GCF_059704565.1. Taxonomy (NCBI): domain Bacteria; kingdom Pseudomonadati; phylum Pseudomonadota; class Betaproteobacteria; order Burkholderiales; family Oxalobacteraceae; genus Massilia; species Massilia sp. NBRC 108631. The sequence continues at coordinate 2,207 of NZ_BAAKJE010000010.1, read as the reverse complement.
TCCGAGCCTCAACTCTGCTTCATTGGGCGATCAATTGTTGCTCGGCTTGGCAATGATATTGGAAGCGATTTGAGCATGGTGTTCATCGATACCATGAGCATCTATCACTATGTGCATGAGGCATTGAGGTTTATGGGGAGTTCGGCCCGAATACTCAGCTTCCATTCTTACGATGACGTAAAGAAGATTGTTCCTCCATCTGAGCCCTACCTAGTAGTGATCTCCGCTTCTACGTCTGGAGGAATGGCTCGTCAACTTCATCAGAGTCAGGGCTTTGATGAAAGGAGGTTGGTGACTTTGGTTGATATGAGTTCCCAAGGCCGAAGTGGCTCGGTGTTGGTTGCTTTGGACCAAGTCGATAAGCAGCTCAAGAAACTAACGGAGAATGGCGCAGAAACGGAAATCGAGGATGGTGTCCCACGACGTGGTGTATGAAGACTTCGCCGGAGTCGGCGTTTAGGAAGGCTGCCTGAAGGGCCGGCCATTGTGATTCTTAAGGTAAATTTGGGTTTGCGAAGACTCAACTCAACCGTTAGGAGACCACAATGACCACCGCCACTATCGCATTATCCGAGCTCGCCGAAAAGGGGGCAGACGCAGATTTCATCCGCCAAACGCTGCAGCATGCGCTGCGACGGCTCATGGAGATGGACGTCGAGGCACTGTGCCATGCCGCTTATGGCGAGCGCAGCGAAGAGCGCATCAACAGCCGCAACGGCTACCGGGACCGGGGCTACGAAACCCGGGCCGGCAAGGTCGACCTGAAGATCCCCAAGCTGCGCAGCGGCAGCTATTTCCCCGGTTTTCTGGAACCTCGGCGCACGGCCGAAAAGGCACTGACGGCAGTCATCCAGGAGGCCTACATTCAAGGCATTTCGACCCGCTCGGTCGATGAACTGGTCAAGGCCATGGGCATGACTGGCGTATCCAAGAGCCAGGTTTCACGGCTATGCGAAGAAATCGACGAGCGCGTGCAGGCCTTCCTGAAGAGACCCATTGAAGGCGACTGGCCCTATCTCTGGATTGACGCCACTTACGTCAAATCACGTCAGGCCGGCCGCGTGGTATCGGTGGCCGTAATAATCGCCGTGGCCGTCAATACCGACGGCGTGCGTGAGATTTTGGGCGTGGCGACTGGCCCATCTGAAGCTGAACCGTTCTGGACCGATTTTCTGCGAGGGCTGACCCGGCGCGGCCTGCGCGGCGTCAAGCTGGTCATTTCCGACTCCCACGAAGGACTCAAGGCGGCCGCCAGCAAGGTGCTCAAGACTACCTGGCAACGCTGCCGCGTCCACTTTATCCGTAACGCTTTGGCCCATGCAGGCAAAGGCCAGCGCCAAGCGGTGCTCGCCATGATCAACACCATCTTTGTGCAGGAAACATCTGAAGCAGCCAGCGGCCAGTGGCGTACTGTGGCCGACCAACTGCGCCCCAAGTTCCCCAAACTCGCCGCCATGATGGACGATGCCGAGCATGATGTGCTGGCCTTTATGGATTTCCCGAAGGCGCATCGAACCCAGATCCATAGCACCAATCCACTGGAGCGGTTGAACGCCGAGGTGAAAAGGCGCACCAATGTGATTGGCATCTTCCCCAATGACCAGGCCGTCATCCGGCTGGTCGGCGCCTTGATGCTGGAACAAAATGACGAGTGGTCGCTGCAGCGCCGATACATGCAGCTTGAAGGATTGCGCTCCTTGAGCGAGAATCAATCTGCACGGCTCTCTGCCGTGATTAACTGATCGGGGACCCAGCCCCTTGAGAATTACATCTCATACACCACGCCTGGGGACACCATCAAATCGAATTGGTTGGCGAACATTTCTCTTCCAAAGCAAAGCCTCCACGCGCTGTGACGTTGGGATTGCCACATGCTCCCAAAGATTTAAAGGCCGCCCTTAACTATTTCGATGTAGGCGGTTTTGCTGGCATCAATGGTGGTGAGCAGTCGAGCCGTCCCCGCGTCGTATCATTAACTCCCCCTGCGATCCAGGCGGACGATCCATTTGATAAGTGGCTGGGAGCTGAAATTCGCTGGAGTGTTTCCGCGTCGATAGACTTTATCGTGCATACCAATGAACCGGACCGGGATTTTGAGAGGCCCCGTGGTTTGAGTCAGGCCGAGACGGCTTGACCCGAAAGTTGACGATAGTAATTCATTTCAGCTTCAGCCGGCGGGATGTGGCCGATTGGCTCCAGCAGTCGGT